>DASXWF010000717.1:0-12155 GCA_036503835.1 Polyangiaceae bacterium
GGTGCCGCGCATCGGCATGCGCCCGACGCGAGGTGCGGGCGCGCTCGTGGAAATCCTGCCGGATCCCGTGGGGAGGCCGCTGCCCGTTTCGCTCCTGCACCCGCACGCGCGCCACGTACCGAAGCGCGTTCGCGTGATGCTCGCCTGGCTCGCTCAGGTGATGGAGCCGCACCTGGCCGCCGCGCGCTGAGATCCGGACGCGAGGTTTCGCGATCGTTTCAGTGCTGCAACGAACGCGACGCGCTGCGCGAGCGTCGCGTAGCGGTTCGCTCGTCACGAGTTCCAGGCACCAAAACTTTTGCTCGATGCGCGTTCGATCGTGGGCGCTCGATGCCATAGTGGCGCAAACGATCCCTTCGCTTGCTCCGGAGGAACATGGAGAAGCTGACGCCGCTTTCCAAAGTCTTGATCGCCGCCATCCTGGCCGGCTCCACCGCGACCGCCGTGCGTACGTACGGCACCGAATTTTCGTCACTACGCCAGGCGCTCGCCCCCGGCGCGCCGCAAACGGCGAGCAGCGCGCCGGCCGCTCGACATCCGGCCCCGTCCACTCCTGCGCGCCCGTTTCGGGTCGCGGTGTCGCAGTGGCCCGGACACATGCCGATCCTGATCGCCCTGGGCGGGCTCAAGACCCAGGCCGGCTCGCCCGCGGCGCGCCTCGGTCTCGATCTCGAGGTCGTGTTCATCGAGGACGCGCCGAGCAAGAACAAAGCCCTCGAAAAGGACGACGTGGACTTCGTGTGGCAGACGGTCGACGAGCTGCCGATCAGCATGGGCGGCTTCCGCAAGGCGGGGATCGAGCCGAAAGCGTTCTTGCAGATCGATTGGTCGCGGGGCGGCGACGCGTGCGTCTCGAGCAAGGAAGTGCAGCGAGTGGAAGACATCGTCGGCCGCAAGGCGGCGACGCTCTCGTTCTCACCGGACCACACGGTGTTCGAATTCATGATCACGAACTCGCAGCTCACGCCCGAGCAGGTGCGCGACGTGCGGCGCGCCACGCGGTTCTCTCCGGACGACTTCACCTTCGCCGGCAAGCTGTTCGCGAAGGGCGAGATCGACGTGGCTTGCCTGTGGGAGCCCGACGTGACGATCGCGCTGGCGAGCCGTCCCGGCGCTCACCGGCTGTTCTCGACGGCCGACGCGACCGAGCTCGTCGCCGACGTGCTGCTCGCGAAGAAGAGCTTCCTCGACGCGCATCCAGACGTGGCCGAGAAGCTCGCGGGCGCCTGGTTCGAAGCGGTCGCCATCGCCGAGCACGACAAGCCGAAGGCCGCGCGCCTGATCGCCGGCACGGCTTCCCGTTTCCGCGACGAGCTCGGCTACGAAAAGACGCTCGCCGCGCTCGGCTGGGCCAAGTGGACCGATCTCGCGGACAACGCCCGCTTCTTCGGTCTGGACGGCAGCCCGCCTGCCTTCGATCGCGTCTACAACCAGGCGGACGGCATCTGGATCAACTATCCCGAGGCCGAAATCAAGGACCGCTTCGCGCCGGTCGTGCTGCGCGACGAACGCACGGTGAAGAAGCTCTGGGAGGCGCAGGGCAAGCCCGCACCGCAGCGCAGCGCCGCAGTCGAGCCGGAGCGGGCACGCACGGGCGCCGCGCTCTTCACCAAATCGCTGTCCATCAACTTCGCGACGGCGAGCGATCGGCTCACCCACGAAGCGATCGCGCTCGTCAACCAACAAGTCCTGCAGCAGATGCAGATGGCGGGGGGCATGTCCGTCCGCGTCGAGGGCAACACCGACAACGTCGGCACTGCCGAGGACAACCAGAAGCTCAGCGAGCGCCGCGCCCAGGCCCTCGTCGACTACCTGGTCTCGCGCGGCATCCCGGCTTCGCGCATGGTCGCGCGCGGCAACGGCCCGACCCGGCCGCTCGCGAGCAACGCGAACCCCGAAGGCCGCGCCAAGAATCGCCGCACCGACATCCTCTTCATCCGCGGAGGCCAACCGTGATCGCCAAGGCCGCCTCCGAAGCGCGCGAGCTCGGCCGCGAAGGCTACGTGCGCCGCGCCTTCCAGGTCCAATACAACCTGATCCTCCTCGGCGGCGTCGTCCTCTTCGCGCTCGCCTCCGCCTCGCCGGCTCTCCTGCTCGCGGGCCTCGCCTTCGAAATCCTGTGGCTCGGCGTCGCGCCGAGCCTCCCCCCCGTGCAGCGCTGGCTCGACGAGCGCAGCCGGCACTCCGAAGCGAAGCCCATCGAACCCGAGACAAGGACGCGCCTCCCCGCGCCGTTCCTGGTACCGCCGCTCGAGCCGGCCTACGCGCACCGGCTGACCGCGCTAGAAAAAACCATCGGTGAAATCCGCAAACTCGCCTCCGGTCTCGAGGCTCCCCAGGTCCGCTACGCCGGCGTGGCGCTCGACGAGGTCACCCGCTCCTTCGCCAAGCTCTGCGAAACCCACCAGCGCCTCGCGAAGTACATCGACGGCAACACCGAGCCCGCGCTGATCGCCGAAGTCGAGCGCCTCAAGTCCTCCTTCACGGCCGAGAAGGACCTCGGCCTGCGTCTCGCCATCCGCCAATCGATCGGCCTCGCGCAGCGCCGCGTCGAGCAGCGCACCCAGGTCGCGACGACCCTCCGCACGACGACCGTCCGCCTCGAAGCCCTCGAACGCGGCGTGATCGCACTGCTGTCGCAAGCCCGAACCCTCGGATCGAACCAGGCCCTCCTCGCGGAGCTCGACCTCCTGCGCCACGAAATCGCGACGAACGCGCCGGACGAAGACACCATTCCGCGACCGTTCGCCGCGGTGTAAGCGGGAGCGGGGTGGCAGTGGCGGTGTAGCCAGGATTGGAAAGTCTATGGCGGTTGAGAGGGATTTTTTTGCCGCCAAGAGCGCCAAGAGCGCCAAGAGCGCCAGCGGATTTTTGGGTTGATTCACGCCAGGTGAGTCCCTGCGGGAACCCCAAATCCCCTTGGCGCTCTTGGCGGCCTTGGCGGCCTCTGTTCAGCTAACAGTCGACCCAAAGGCCAACAGTCTTACCGCGAGACCAACGGCCGAGACGCTGCTCAGTCGTCCTTCGGCCCACCGTCATAAGACCTTGGCCGATACTTCTTCTGTACGCCGCCGTGCTCCTTGCCGTTGTAGACGATGTCGCTCGCGAGGAACGCGAGCCAGCTGCCGGGGTTCGCTTCGGAGAGCTTGATGAGCTCGTCGTGGTGCGCCTCGATCGCCTTCTCTTCCCAGAGGCACTGGAGTCCGAGCGCGATGAGGTTCGGGTCGTTCGGGCCGAGCTCGAAGCCCTTCACGTAGCTCGGCCAGGCTTCGCCCACGCGATGCAGGCGACAGAGGGTGTCGCCGAGGTACACGCGCGCCATCGCCCAGCGCGGCGCGAGCTCGATCGCGCGCCGGTTGGCGGCCAGGCGTTCGTTCAGGTCGCCGCGCGCGCCGACCATGACCGAGTAGTTGAGGTGGGCCTTGGCGCTGTTCGGGACCGCGTTTTTCGTGGCGCGCCAGAAGACGAGGTCGTCCGTGTAGTCGAACGCGTGCAGGCGCGCTTGCAGGGCTTCGAAGCCGAGCCACGCGCCGATCGCGATGACGGTGCCCTGCCGCGGGATCGCGCGCGTCAGCCAGACGAGCGCCGGGCCGAGCATGAGCGCGAGCCCGACCGCCGGCAGGTACCAGAAGCGTTCGGCGCGCACCGTCGGCAGTAGGACCGGGATGTTGGAGTGGGGGAAGTAGGCGAGCGGAATCCACAAGAGGCCGATCGCGGCCAGCGCCCCGTGCGCGAAGCAAACGCTCGGTGCGGCGGCGAACGTTTGCGCGAGCCGCTCGCGCCGCTCGCGGTAGAGCGCGAAGCCCCAGGCGCCGAGCGCCGCGAACGGGGGAGCCACGAGCAGCAGCGCGCCGAGCACGCTCTCGGGGAAGACGAGCTTGTTCGGAACCGGCTCCGACGGGAACGAATAGTCTCCGCTCAACCGCCAGGGAAAGAACAACTGGACGATGCCGCGCGCGTAGACACGCAGCGCGCCCGCGATCCGATGGGGCAGATCCGCGTCGACCAGCGGATTGTTGATGGGGTCGTGCGGCAGCGCCGGCTGCTGAAACCAGCGCAGAAATGCGTGAAACAGCCGGCGATAGCCGGGCGCGTCCGCGGGCAGCGGATCGTCGGGCATGGCGACCGGAAAGAAGCGCCGCCGCAAGTAGGTGTAGGCGACGAGCGCGCCCACGGCCGCCACTCCGACCAGCACGGCGCGGCCGAAGCGCCACGGTCTCGACGGGTAGAGCCCCGGCGCGAGCACGAGCGCGGCCCACGCGACCAGCGGCACCGCCACGATCACGCTTTCCTTGGACAACAGCCCGAGGAACAGCGCGCCGAACACCGCGAGCGGAGCGAACGCGCGCGCTCGCAGCCCGTGCAGCGCCGCGATCACGAAGAGCCCGCCGAGGACGTCCGCGATCCCGACCACACCCGACACGGCTTCGGTCAGCACCGCGAAACAGAGGAAGGTCGCCCCCGCGAGCCAACCCTGCGCGCGCCGCCCGACGATCAGGAAGACGAAGCTGGCGATGAGCGCGGCGTTCAGCGCGTGGATCACGACGTTGAGGGCGTGGTGCACGAACGACGCCTGGCTCACGTGCCAGAGCAGCCGCCAGATCAGGTTCGGCAACGGACGGTACGACCCGATGCTGCGATCGGGCGGAAGGCCCCAGAAATCGCGACGGAACGCGTCCCAGTACCCGAGTCCCTGCCCGTTCACGTACGGGTTCGCGAGCAGCGCTTCCTGCTCGTCGAAGATGTAGTTCGAGAGCGGGCTGCGAAGGTAGAGGACGGCGGCCACGACCAGAGCAGGCGCGATGGCGTTCTTGAACGTCGGGTCGTGGTACGTGAAGTAGGCGCGGAGGTCGGCCGCGGTGCGCTCGATCAGCTCGAGCGGGCGCCATTTCGCCGTCCCCGGCTGGGTCGCGGGTACCGCCGGAGCCGCCGGTTCGGTCCGGCATGCGGGCGATGCCGGCTCGGTGTGCTCGGCCGGCTCGGGGCGCGGCTCGGGTGAGCTTTGAGCTTCGGTCGCCACGAAGCCTTCCGGTAGCACCATGGGCGCTTTCCGAGTAGCCCATTGCGACTCCGCTCGCGCGGCAGTACTCCCCGGGGCTCCATGAGCGCCCTGCCGAGCTTCGACGGCTACAGCGTCCTCGAGAAGGTGCGCGGCGGCCCGATTGCCGAGATCTATCGGGCAATTCAGATCCCGCTCGAACGGCCGGTCACCATCAAGTCGCTCGGTCCGGGGCTGATCCCCTCCTCCCCGTTCGCGGCCGGCCTCGAGCGCGAGGCCCGGCTGCTTTCGCAGCTCTCGCACCCGAACGTGATCGCCCTCTACGACTTCGTGCGGAGCGGCGATCGGATGTGGCTCGTCCTGGAGCAGGTCGAAGGCTCCACGCTCGCGGAAATTCTGAAGCAGGCCCGCCGCTTGCCCCAAGCCGGCGCGGCGGCGATCGCGCGCTCCCTGGCGAGCGGACTCGCGCACGCTCACGAACGAGGCATCGTGCACCGCGATCTCCGCCCCGCGAACGTGCTCGTGTCGCTGAGCGGTGAAGTGAAGCTCACCGACTTCGCGGTGGCGTCCGACGAACGCTTGCCGACCGCGCCCGAGCTACTCGACGGCAGCGGCGGCCAACCTTCGAACGCGTACGCGTCGCCCGAGCAGGTGCTCGGCGAGCAACCGGATCCGCGCAGCGACCTGTTCTCGCTCGGCGCAGTCCTGTTCGAGCTCATCACCGGCGAACCACCCTTCGGCACGGACAGCGATCGCAGCGCATCGGTGCGGATCCGCAACGACCCGACGCCGATGCTCGGTCGCTTCGTGCCGAACATCGTGCCCTCGCTCGAACGCGTCGTGCAGCGCTGCCTGCAGAAGCTCCCCGCGCATCGCTTTCAATCCGCGAACGAGCTCGAGCGAGCGCTCGACGCCGTGCTCGACGAGCTCGGGGCCGATCCGCGCGGGGCGCTGCTCGGCGCGCTTTCCGGCGCGGGTTTCGAGGTCCGGGGAGCACTGCCGGCGGCGGAAGAAACGCCGGTCCGCCGTGCGCCGCCCAGCGTCTTCGCCGCCGCGCGCGTGCTCATCCTCTCCCTGGTCCTCCTGCTGGCCGGCGCCTTCGCGATCGATCTCGTCGCACGCCGCGCCGGCCGCAAGGACGACGAGCGGGCGCGCCAGGGGCGGCTGGAGCTCGCGCCCGCCAATCCCGGCTACCTGCGGGTGGTGGCCGAACCGTGGGCCCACGTCATCGTCGACGGCCAACAGCTCGAAACCACGCCGTTCGCGCGGCCGATCCCGCTCGCCGCGGGCATCCACTACGTCCGGCTCGAGCACCCGTACGCCGCGACCGAGCGGCGTACCATCGAGCTTGCCCCAGGCGAGACCATCCTCCTCGACGTGACTCTCAAGGTGCGGCGGCCCGCGGGCAGCCTCCCGGTCCTACCGCCCAGCGCGACTCCAGAACCAGCGGATTCCTCGCCCTAGCGAATCCAGAACGCGGCCAAGTACCCGAAGAGCTCGCCCGACAGGCGGCCTTGTGGCATCAATTTGCCGATCTCCGAGGTCTCGCCGGAGACCCCTTTGGGTCCAAACCGCCGAGCACCGCGGGGCGCGCGCGGGTGCCGAAGAACGCCATGGATATCGAGCTGCGATCGGGTTCGAAGCTTGGTCGCTACGAGCTACTGCTGTCGCTCGGAGCGGGCGGCATGGCGACCGTCTGGATCGCGCGCGAGGCGAGCGACGTGGGCGACCGCCTGGTTGCGGTCAAGGCCATGCTCCCCGAGCTCGCGCAACAGCCCGACTTTCGAACGATGTTCCTGGAGGAGGGACAGATCGTCCGGAGCATCGAGCACGCCAACGTCGTGAGGGTGCACGAGGTCGGGGAGGACCGCGGGATTTTGTTCATGGCGATGGAATGGATCCGGGGCGACTCCCTCCAGACCATCATCCGCGAAGCGCGCAAGCGGCGACCCATCCCCTCCGAAATGGCCGTGCGCATGATCGCCGACACCGCCGCCGGACTCCACGCCGCGCACGAGCTCCGGGGCTGGGACGGCGAGCTCCGAAACCTCGTCCACTGCGACGTCTCCCCGCACAACATCCTGGTCGGCGTGGACGGTCGCGCGCGCCTGGTCGACTTCGGCGTCGCCAACGGCACCGCCTACAGCGACCCCGAGGGCGGCGACAAAGTCAAAGGCAAGTTCGGCTACATGTCGCCCGAGCAAGCCGAGGGTGGGCGCGTCGATCGCCGGAGCGACGTCTTCTCGCTCGGTATCGTCCTCTTCGAGCTCACCACCGGCGAGCGCCTCTTCAAAGGCGAGACCCCGGCCCAAACCCTGCGCCTCGTGAGCGCCGCGCGCGTCCCCACTCCGCAGCGCATCAACCCCGAATTCCCCGAGCGCCTCGGCCCCATCGTCCAAAAAGCCCTCGCGCGCGACGTAACCCAGCGTTACCAGACCGCCGACGAGCTCCGCCAGGCCCTCGAGCACTACCTCGTCGAACAGCGGACGATGGTCGCGCACGCCGCGGTCGGAAAGCTCATCTATCGCGTCCTCCAGCCGCGCCTCGACAAGCAAGACGAAAACCTACGCACGGCACTCGTCGCCGCCGACGGCATGCTCCGCGCCGGCCTCGTCCCGTCGGCGAACGGCGCGGAGGTCTCCCACCAAAACCTCCGCCTCTCCTCGCCGCGCCTCTCCGATCCTCCGACCAGCAGCCAACCCGGCGGCAGCGCGGGCCCGTTCCACCGAACGCCTTCGTTCCGCCCGCGGCGCCAGCCCATCGGCGCCATCCTGTTCGGCGCCTTCGGCCTCACCTGCGCCGTCGCTTCCATCGTCTACACCACCCTTCAGCAGCAAAAGCCGAACGCCCTCGTCACGGCTCCGGGCGGAGCACCCGTCGCGGCTGCGCAGCGCGGCCAGCCGACCCAGCCGAGATCCGCGCCCGCGGTCGATACCAACGGAGTGAGCCTCGACAGCATCCCGCTCGCGGAGCGCCAGGCTGCGGCGTCACGCGGAGGCGTCGCACGGCGCGAGCGCGTCACCCTCGAAGAGGACCCGCCGTCTCAGCCGGTCAAAGCGAGCGCCGCCGTCCACGAAGAAAAGGTCGAGCTCGAAGAGACTGCCGCCAAGCCGGCGCCGCCGCAGCCTCCCGCTACGGCCGCACCTCCCCCCGTACCGGCTCCCGCACCCGACCCGACCGCGGTCGAGCTCGAAGAGCAAGAACCCGAAAAACCTGCGCCGCCACCGCCCGCGAGCGAACGCATGCAGTTCAGCGTCGGCGCGGCGCGCTCCGCGCTGGCGGCGGCGACGGGCCGAGCGAACGCATGCCAGAGCGGTGAGGGGCCCTCGGGGCAGGGTCGCGCGATGATCACGTTCTCACCGGACGGCCCGGTGAGCAGCGTCTCGCTACCGGCGCCGTTTGCGGGAACGCCCGTGGGGGCGTGCATTTCGAGCGCGTTCCGCAGCGCGCGCGTGCCGGCGTTCACGGGCAGCGCGGTGACGCTGCCGCAGTCGTTTCGGATTCAGTGACGGCATGAGCCGCTTCGGACTCTCGAGCGGTGTGCTCCTGGTGTTCGCCTTCGCGTGCGGCTCGGAGCCCTCCTCGGACCCTGCCGGAGCCGAAGGTGGTGAAGGAGGTACGGCCGGCACGGCAGGTCGCGGCAGCGCGGGCAAGGCCCAGGGAGGTACTGCGGGCACCTCGGGCAACGGCGCCGGCTCGGCCGGAACGCCGAGCTCCGGAGGCTCGAGCGGAGCAGAAGACGCGGCCGGCTCCGGTGGTGACGCAGGCGCGCAAAACGGCGACGGCGGCGCAAGCGCGGAAGGCGGCAGCGGAGGTTCTTCGGGAACGGCTGGCGGAGCCGGGACCGGCGGAGGCTCGTTCGAAGGCGACTGCGCCGACGAGAGCACGCGCTGCGTCGCGCCGGAGGGCAACGAGCGGAGCGAGTACACGACGATTCAGGCGGCGGTGGATGCGGCGGCTCCCGGCGATCGGGTGTTCGTGTTCGCCGGCCGCTACGCAGGGTTCGTGGTGGAAGCGGGCGGGACGGAGGGTTCGCCGCTCGTCATCGCGGCGGCGGAAGCGGGCGCGATCATCGACTCCGACGGTCCTACCGGCGACGGCGTGCGCCTCGAGAACGTGAGCGACGTGACCATCGCGAGGTTCACCATCGAAGGTTCCACGGAACGCTGCATCGCCGCGCGCGGCGCCACGCCCGAAGCGCCCATGGCCCGGCTCAGGATCCTCGACAATACCTGCCGCGGCGCGGGACACGAGGGCTTCTACCTGTCCGAGGCGTCGTACTCGCTCGTCGAAGGCAACAGCGTCTCCGAGTCGGGTCAGAACGGCGAACCGCGCGGCCACGGCATCTACCTGGCGAACGCCGGCAGCGACCACACGGTCCTGCGCCGCAATCACATCTTCGACCTGCCGGCGGAGGAATCGGCCGGCATTCACATGAACGGCGACCTCAGCGTGGGTGGGGACGGCATCATCGAAGGCCTGGTGCTCGACGGCAACGTGCTCCACGGCCTCGTCCACAACGCGCTCAACATGGACGGCGTGCGGCGCTCCACGCTGGTCAACAACGTGATCTACGACGTCGCCGCGCACGCGATGCGCGGCTACGCGATCGACGCCGCCGGAGGACCGAGCGAGCTCGTGATCGCCAACAACACGGTCGACCTCGCGAGCAGCGGGCGCGGTGGCGTGAAGCTCACCGAGGACGACGGCGGCCACGTGATCTTCAACAACGTGCTCTTGACGGAGAACGACGAGGAAGCGAGCGTGAGCGTCGAGAGCGCCGACCTTCGGAGCGGGTACAACGCCGTCGTCGACCGTTTCTCCGTGGACGGGGAGGAGCTCGTCGGCCTCGCCGCGGCGCAGGCGCTCGGGCTCGAAGAGGAGTCCTTCCTGGCGACGCCCGCGCTTTTCCGCGCGCGCGGCGACGACTATCGACTCGTCCCCGGCGCGCCGGCGGCGGCCGCCGGTGCGGCCGAGCTCGCGGACGAGGCGGCCCCCGAAGCGGACGCGGAAGGCCGCGCGCGCCCGCAGGGCGAGGGGTTCGACGTGGGCGCGTACGAGAGCGAGTAGTCTCGGCGCTCGCTGCGCCCCGAGCTCAGCCTTCCGCCGGCGCCACGTCCGCGAACACGAACCCGCCGCGCTCGACGACCTCACCGGCGTGGACGGCGATGCGCTTTCCGAACATCGGACCGGCCGTGACGAACGTGTGAAACTCGCCGTTCTCCCCGCACGGATCCACGCTCGCCGGCAGCTCCGCCAGGAAAGTCGCGTCGAAGGAGCGTCCAGCGAAAGAAGGCGCGAGCTGCTTGGGATCGACGCAAGTCGCCACCGCTTCCATCCCCTCCGCGAGCATCTCGCGCGCGAGCACCCGCGTGTCGCGTCCCCAGAGCGGAAACACGGCCTCGAGGCCGAGCGCGCGGAGCCGTGACTCTCGGTACTCGCGGATGTCGGCGAGGAACAGGTCGCCGAAGACGAAGTGGGTGACCCCACGTTCCTTGGCCTCCGCCACGGCGCTGCCCATCACCTCTTCGTACAGCTCGTTGGAGCACGGCGACGGAATGAAGATCTTGCGGCACGGCAGCCCGAGCTCCTCGGCTTGCCGATCGAGCAGGCGTTCGCGCACGCCGTGCATCGACACGCGCTCGAACTCCGCCGTGATGGTGGTGAAAATCCCCTCGACTTCGAATTCGGCCGAGCGCCGGACCTGCCAGAGCGCGTAGGCGCTGTCCTTGCCGCTGCTCCACGAAACGAGCGCTTTGGGTCGGGTCATCGTCTTCCTTCCGGCTCCCGGGATCCCGAGAACTTAGCCCGCGCGCGAGCTCACGCGGGGCCTGCCGCGCTCACGGCCATCCCCCGCAGCGTCCGGATGCGCTCCGTCACCGGGGGATGCGAATAGTAAAACTTCGCGTAGAGCGGGTGCGGGTGCAGGTTCGAGAGGTTCTCGCGCGAGAGCTTGGCGAGCGCGTCGGCGAGCTCGCCCGCGCGACCCGAGAGGTCGACCGCGAAGCGGTCGGCCGAGCGTTCGTCGTGCCGCGACCAGGCCGCGGCGAGCGGCGTCAGCGGAAACGTGAGGATCGGGGCGATCGCGGCCAGCACCACGACGCGCGCCGGGAACGAAGCCTGTTCGAGCCCGACGAGCTCGGGAACGAAGGCCGCGGGCAGCGCGTGGAAGGCGACGAAGAGCCCGAGCAAGCTCACCCCGAAGCTCACCACCGCACGGATCAAAACATGATGCTTCTTCCAGTGCCCGAGCTCGTGCGCGAGCACCGCCAGGATTTCGCCGCGCGTCATGTGCGAAAGCAGCGTATCGAACAGCACGACGCGCTTCACCCGTCCGAACCCGGTAAAATACGCGTTCGAGTGCGCGCTGCGGCGCGAAGCGTCCATCTCCAGCACCCGGCCGACGTGCACGCCGGCGCGTTCGGCGAGCTCGCGCACCTCATGGTTCAGCTCCGCCACCTGGAGCGGCTTCATCTTGAAGAACAGCGGTTCGATCACGTACGGAGCCAAGAACGTGATGAGCACGCTGAAAGCGACGAACACCGCCCAGACCCACAGCCACCAGAAATGCGGAGCCGCCGTCACCACCCAGAACGCGAGCGCGCCGAGCCCTCCCGCGAACACGAGCGAGAGCAGCGTGCTCTTCACGAGGTCGGCGAAGAACAACCCCGGCGACGTGCGATTGAAGCCGTGCCGCGCCTCGATCGCGAACGTACTGTAGAGCGAGAACGGCAGCTCCAGGACATCGCGCAGCAGCATGAGCCCCAGCACGAACACGACCCCGCTCGCCACGAACGACAGGCCGAGCCCCGCCACGAATCGGTCATAGGCGGCGAGCGGCCCGAAGAACAGAAACAGCGCCACGGCGACCCCGCTCACCAACCGCTCCAGCATGCCGAAGCGAGCGCGCTCCTGCGTGTACGCCTCGATCTTCCGCAACCGTTCGGGCTCGATCACCCCGTCGAGCTCCGGCGGCACGCGGTGCCCGGCGCGGGCTTGATGGCGCAGGTTCAAGAAGCTCAGCCCGAGGCCGGCGAACAGCACCAGCGCATAGACCGCGAGAAAGGCGAGCCACATCGTGGCTTGGATCTAGCACCACTCGCTCGCGCCCCGCGAACGCGGAGGAATGTCACGCCTTGCGCCAGTAGCGCCGCTC
>DASXWF010000718.1:0-6925 GCA_036503835.1 Polyangiaceae bacterium
CGCCGGGCGCGACCGTAGGCGGGAAGAGACCGTTCGAGCACGATGTTTCCGCCGACGAGGCTCTCGGGTTGAACGTCGGGAAAGGTGGCGGTTCTATCGTCGAGCAAGAGCGCCGTGACCTTCTGGTTCGCGAAGAAGTCCTTGATCGACAGAAGCTGACGGCGGTAGCGGAGAGGGTCGCCGGAAAGCAGGCGCAGCTCCGAAAGCCCGTCGAAGACGACGTATTCCGGTCGTACGCCCTCGACGTCCGCCGCAATCGTCTTCATCATCTCCGAAAGCTCCGTGTCAGCCGGGTGAAAGACGGAAGCCTGGTTTTCGTCTCCGAACGCCGGCGTTCCCGGCGTCATGTCGCGGAGCTCGAGCCCGTCGAGCGACCAGCCGTGGGAGCGGCACGTGCGCTCGAGGTCGCGGCGCGACTCGGTGAGCGAGATGTAGAGGCAGCGTCTGCCCGCCTTCAAGCGCCCGTGAACGAACTGCAACGCCAGCGTGGTCTTGCCCGAGCCGGGGTCGCCCTGAACCAGGTAGAAGCCCTGGTCCAGAAAGCCGCCCATGAGGACGTTGTCGAGTCCTTCGATATTGGTGGACGTGACGTTTTCCCGGTCCGAGTTCTGCATGGCGGTTGGCCTGCGACCGCGTGGACAGCGGTGGAGCGCCCGAGCGTAGGACCATTCTTCGCGTGGGTCCTTCGACTAACTTGCAAAATCGGTGCTCAGAGGCGCTCTGGACACGGCACGCGTTTGAGCCGTGGCAAGTTGCCCCGGCCACGGATCGATCGCCAATCGGCCGCCGATCGGCCGCCGTGACTCTGCTTTTGTGCGTGGTACGGTGGCGCGCATGACTCTCTCGAGCTCGTCGTTTCGCGATCACTTCCACGCCTGCGCGTTCGTGAACGGCCTCGAGGACGAAGAGTCGATCATCGACCCGTTCTTGCTCGACGGCATTCGGCACGGCGAGAAGGCCGTGTACATCGTCGATCCAGCGGCGAGAAAGCTCCACGAGAACCGGCTGAGCTCGCGCACGTCGGATCGCGAGCTACTCGAGGTGAAGACTTGGAACGAAGCCCATCTTCAGGGCGGAAGCTTCGATCGCGATCGGATGATCGGCACGCTGGACGTCATGCTGCAGGAGCACGCGCAGGAGCGCAGGCCTCCGATGCGGCTCGTCGGACAGATGGGTTGGGTCTTCTCGTCCCCGCCCGGCATCGAGCAGCTGATCGATTACGAGGCGACCGTCAACGAAGTCTTGAACCGGCACCGCACACCCACCGTCTGCGTGTACGACGTTCGTCGCCTGAGCGGCTCGATGATGATGGACCTCTTGCGGACCCACCCGATCGCCGTGATGAACGGCGTTCTCCAAGAGAACCCGTTCTACACGCCGCCGGACGTGATGCTCCAAGACCTTCAGCAGCGACGCTCCGCGACGTGAGCAGATCGAGGCGTCGTGCCGGGGGATGATGACGCTCGTCTCCGCCGCTGCATCAGGGACCTGGCCGCGCTGAACGCTTTGCCCGCCATGTGCGTCGGGCGTTCCCCTGCGGAAGCGCTCGACGTCATGATGGATGCGCTCCCTACCGCCTTGGGTGCGGATCTGGTGCTGGTCTCGGTGCCGGGACCGCTGGCCCAAGAACGAGCTGCCTTCGGCCGTAAGGAGCTGGATCGCGGAGAGCTCGAGGAGCTGAAGGCAGCGCGGGCGACCGGCGCCGCGGCAGGCGTGCTTCGTCTCCCGCGGATCGGCGAACTCCGGTACTTCGAGGCCGAGCTTCCCGTCGGCGGGGAGCGCGGCCTTCTGCTGGCGGCCCGTCGTACGCCGCTCGAGCCCGACGTCGACCGCGTGCTCGTCCGGAGCGCCGCCAACCTGGTCGGAACCGCGCTCGAAGCCGCGAACGTCCTCGAGGCCGCTCAGCGCAAGGACGAGTTTCTGGCCAGACTCGGCCACGAGCTCAGAAACCCGCTCGCCGCGCTGCTCACGGCCGCCGAGCGCCTCGGACGCATTCCGGCTGCCACGCGCGAACAGGAGGTCATCGATCGCTATGCTCGGCATCTTTCGCGCCTCGTCGACGACTTGCTCGACATCTCGCGCGTGACGCAGGGGCACGTCGAGCTCAGGGACGAGCACGTCTCGCTGGCTTCGGTCCTCGAGCGAGCGGTCGATCTCGTCATGCCCGCGTTGAGCCGCTTCCGCCACGAGCTCGAGGTGAGCCCCGCGGGAAACACGATGATTCGGGGCGACTCCGTGCGGTTGGCGCAAGTCTTCAGCAATCTGTTGGGCAACGCGGCGAAGTTCACCCCGGCCGGCGGCAAGCTCCAGCTGCTCGTGGAGCCGAGGGAAGGACGCGTCGTGGTGCGCGTGCGCGACAACGGGCGCGGTATTTCCCGCGAAGCTCTGGCAAGGATCTTCGAGCCTTTCGTACAGCTCGACGTGCAGAGCGACCGGCAGCGCGCCGGACTGGGCCTCGGGCTCGCCATCGCGAAGGATCTCGTGATCCGCCACGGGGGCTCCATCACGGCCGAGAGCGACGGTCCGGAGAAGGGCGCGACGTTCACGGTGAACCTGCCCGTGATCCCCGCCGCGGAAGCTCGAGCACCCGTCCCCGAGCGGCGACCGCCGCAGCCGAGGGAAGGAGTGCGCGTGCTCGTCGTCGACGACAACATCGACGTGGCTCAGCTCCTGTCGGAAGCGCTGCAGGAAGCCGGCTTCGAAACTGCCGTCGCTTTCGACGCCGAGGCGGCGATCGAGCTCTGGCGGCGGTTCGTTCCGGACGCCGCCGTCCTGGACGTGGGGCTACCCGGCATCGACGGCTACGACCTCGCCAGGGCCCTTCGGGCCGAGTACGGCGCCCGCCCGATGCTGATTGCGGCAACGGGGTACGGTCAGCGGAGCGACCGGTTGCGCGCCGCCGAGGTCGGCTTCGATCGCCATCTCACCAAACCCTTCAGCATTCGCGATCTGCTCGTCGCCCTCGACGAACGAACTCGGACGGCACCGCCCTCCTGAACGCGCCGCATCGACGGCGTGTTCGATCGCTCACATGACCGCACATCCACCGTGCGTGTGGTCGGGAGTGTCGTTGCGAGATTTCGGTGATGTACCCGCAGACTCGGTCGCGGAGGCGCGCCATCCCGTGTAAAGTTCGATCGATGGTGTCGTCGACTCGCTGGGGTCTCGGTCTGGGCGTTGGGTTGCTCTTCTTGTCGGCGTGCGGCGGCACGCCGAGCGTCGCCGAGAACGGTGGCGTCGACGGCGGCTCGAGCGGCACGGCTGGCGCCAACGGCGGCACCGGCACCGGTGGGAGCTCGGCGTCCGGCGGTGACGGGAGCGGCGGCACGCTGGTGGTGACGGGCGGCTCCGCCGGCAAGGGCGCGGGCGGCGGCGGCGGCAAGGCCGGCGGCGGCACCGATCCGTGCAACAGCATCGATTGCGGCGTCGGGCAGCGTTGTGAGAGCGAGGACGGAGAAGGCGAATGCGTCGACAACAGCTGTGACGACATCGAGTGCGACGACACCGAACTTTGCGCGTCGGCGCCCGGCGGCGGGCACGTCTGCGTGGACAGGTGCCGATCGGACGCGGGCTGCCCGGAGGATCAATTCTGCGACACGGAGAGCGGCGAGTGCGTGGACGACACGTGCCTGCCCGACACCAAGACCTGCGGCAGCGACGATACCGTGCGCGTGTGCTCGTCGAACGGCTCCCCCGGCGACCCGATCGAATGCGGCAGCGCCGGCTACTACGAAAGCGCGTGCAGCGAGGATCAGGCCGGCGCGGGTGCTTGCACGTGCGAGGACGACTGGGATTGCCCGGCATTCATGACCTGCGATGCCGGCGTCTGCAACGGCACGGGCGTCGCGCCGACGTGCACGCTGCCGCCGACGCCCTTCAGCGACGTGCTCCCCCAAGTGGAGTTTCGCTGGGGCGGCGAGCGCCACGAATACAGCGACGATGACGAGGACGACGCGAACGACGACGCCGCCGGCAAGGCCTTCCCCTGGTCGGCGCAGGTCGTGTCCGTTCCGCTCGTCGTCAACCTCGACGACGACAACGGCGACGGCGTGGCGGACGAGCGCGACTTCCCGGAAATCCTCTTCATCAGCCATCACGAGACACAGCGCGACACGAACGGCGTCGTTCGCGCCGTTCACGGCGGCGGTGCCGGCAAGGGCACCGACTTCTTTGCGCTGTGTGGCAACCCCGCGCGCCCCGCGACACCGGCGGCCTCGTACAGCGACGCCGCCGGCGCCTACTGGAGCGAAGGCGAGCCCGTGCTCACCGATTGCGCGACGGGTGGTGACGCGGAGAGCCGCACGACCGGCCTCGTTCGCTCTTCGAGCGCGCTGGCCGCCGGCGATCTGGACGGCGACGGGTTTCCGGAGATCGTGGCGCTGCTCGAAGACAAAAGCTTCCAGATCCTCAGCAATCGCGGCGAAGTGCTGTTCAAGAGCCCCGCCGATCTCACGGAGGTGGTGGGTGCCGACCAGTACTACGTGGCTCCGACCCCCGCGCTCGCAAACCTCGATTTCGCGGGCATGCCCGAGATCGTGATCGGCAACCGCGTCGTTTCGCTGAGGAAGGACGACGGCGGCAATTTCGCGATCGACAAGGTGTACATCGCGGCGGCCGGCTCACGCGGCGTGCAAGGCCGGCTGGTGCGCGAGGATCCGCAAGACGACCTCTTCATCACCGGTCCCACCGTCTGCATCGCCGATCTCACGCAGGATCCGGGCATGGAGATCGCTGCGGGCCCGATGCTGTACAAGCTCCCGGCCGCGCCACCGGACGGCTGCGGCGATCCGGCGAATCTCGCGAGCCCGTGCCCGCTCGACGTAGTCTGGGACGCTCGCCCGAGCCTCGGAGCGGAGCAGGCCGAGGGTTTCTGCGCCGTCGCCGACGTGCTCGGCGCGTGCGCCGACCCCGCCGATTGCACGGCGAATCCGCCGGGCCCGGAGCATCCGCTCGACGCCAAGCCGGAGGTGGTGCTCATCGCCGACGGCCACCTGGTCATCCTGGACGGCGCGACGGGCGCGCTGTTGCGGGACGACGCGCTGGGCGGCGGGGACTGGGGCGGCGCGCCCAACGTGGACGACTTCGATGGTGACGGATTCCCGGAGATCGCCACCGCACTCTCCGACCTGTACGCGGTCATCGATCTCCAGGCTCCCGACGCAACGAACTGCCCGGCCTGGCCGACCAAGCTCGACGATCGCGGGGACCCACCGCAGACGAACCCGGCGCGCAATCCCGGCGACGAGGATTGCACGAGCGACACCGACTGCACGCTCTCCGGCACCACCTGCAACGAGCTCGCGAAGCGCTGCGTGTGCCTGCACAACGGCTGGCAGCGCGACACCGAGGACGACTCGAGCCGCGTCACGTCCTCGAGCGTCTTCGATTTCAACGGCGACGGCGCCGCCGAGGTCGCGTACGGCGACGAATGCTACTTCCGCGTCTACGACGGCGCGGCCGGCGGCGTGTACCTGGCGCTGCCGTCCGTGAGCCGCACCATCATCGAGAACCCGGTCGTCGCCGACGTGGACAACGACGGCAACGCCGAGATCGTCTTCATCCACAACAACTGGGTCGAGCAGTGCAACGAGGGCAACGTGGCCCCGAACGGCTGGGACCCGGGCGAGACCCTGCAAGCCTGGCCGACAGGCACCGTGGACAAGGATTCGCTGCCGAACGGCCTCACCGTGCTCGGCGATCCCACGGACACCTGGGTGGCGGCCCGCCGCATCTGGAATCAGCACGCGTATCACGTCACGAACGTGCTCGAGAGCGGCGCCATCCCCGTCCACGAGCCCGAGAGCTGGAAACCCCTCAACGGCCGCCTCTACAACACGTACCGCTCGCAGCCGCGCAACTACGGCGTGGCGCCCGATCTCGCGGTCACCGCGATCCAGATCTCGTCCCCCGACGCCGCCTGCGGCGAGCTCTCGGACAGCATCCAGATCACGGTGGTCGTGAAGAACCAGGGCGATCTGCGCGTCGGACCGGGAGTCGAGGTCGAGTTCTTCGGCACCTGGGACGGCGACGAGACCACGCTCGACGACGCGAACGGCGACCCCATCGTGATCGTGCTCGACAAGAGCCTCGAGCCGGGCGCCTCCACGCTCGTGACCGTCGAGTACGAGGTCGGCAACAACCCGGCGCCCAACGACGAATCGCTGCCCGACAGCGTCCGCGTCGCCATCGACGGCGGAAACGACTCCGCCGACGGCAAGGAACGCGAGTGCGTCGAGGACAACAACGAGATCGACCAGGACGTGGACGCAGGCGACGCGCTCGCCGATCTCGCGGTCGAGGTCGATTCGGCCAACTGCGCCGGCGACATCGAGGTCACCGTCACGAACCAGGGCTCCGACACGGCGAGCGACGTCGTCGTCCGCGTCTACGCCGGCGATCCGACCTCGGGCGGCAAGGTCCTCGCCGAGGAAACCATCGACGAGATCGAGGCCGGCGACAGCGAATCGATCACGCTCGACGGCGGCACTCAGGATCGCAACGTGACCATCTGGGCGGTCGTCGACCCCGACGACACGATCGCGGAGTGCAACGACGCGAACAACGTCGTGGAAGGCCCGATGCTCACCTGCAGCAGCGAGCCGCACTGACGAATCGCGCGAGGAACTGGCGGCGCTCGGCGTCGAACGTCGCTGCAGAGGGCTCGTTTGACTTCGGCAGCGAGATCGACGCAAACCCGTGCGGTGAGACGCTACCTGGCGACCGGGGTCTATCTGGGTCTCGTTTCAGCGATCGCCTGCGAGCGCGAAAACACCCCGCCTTCCCCAGGTGCGGCGCCGTCCGTCGCGTCCGCGACCGTACCGACCGCGCACTCCGGAGCGCCGCGCGCCGCCGTGCCGCCGTTGCCGGTCGCAGCGGAGTCGCCGTCCGAGTCACCGCCGGCCGGGAGCGCCGGCTCGACGGCGCA
>DASXWF010000719.1:0-1944 GCA_036503835.1 Polyangiaceae bacterium
ACGAGCTTCGGGTTGGCGGAGCCCTTGGTCTCCTTCATCACCTGCCCCACCAGGAAGCCAATCACGCCCTTCTTGCCGGCGCGAATGCTCGCCACCTGATCGGGGTAGGCCGCGACCACGCGCTCGCAGGCCGCCTGGATCGCGCTCGTATCGGAGACGACGCGCATCCCGCGCTCGTCGACCACGGCCCGCGGCGAGCGCTCGCTGCCCTCGATCGCCGCGTACACCTCTTTGGCCTGCTTGCCGCTGATCTCGCCCGCCTCCACGAGGCCGACGAGCTCCGCCACCTGACCCGGCTCGACCGTGAACGTGGCGTCGAGCCCGTGCACTTTCGCGCCGCGCAGCACCTCGTTCACGAAGAAATTCGCGAGCTTCACCGGGTCGGAGCCGCCGCGGCAGGCGGCCTCGAAGAAGCGCGCGTACCCCGGGTGCTGCGTGAGCGTGAGCGCCGCGGCCGGCGGTAGCTTCAGCGATTCGACGAAGCGGGCGCGCATCGCGCTCGGAAGCTCGCCGAGGGCCGAGCGCTGGGCGCCGACGAACGCCGCGTCGAGCGCGAGCGGGGGGAGATCCGGCTCGGGGAAGTAGCGGTAGTCGTGTGCGTCTTCCTTCGAACGCAGGGTCGCGGTCTGGCCGGTATCGGGGTCGAAGCTGCGCGTTTCCTGCACGATCCTGGCGCCTGCGTCGAGTAGCGCGGTCTGGCGCGCGATCTCGGCGTCGATCGCGCGCTGCACGAACCGGAACGAGTTGATGTTCTTGAGCTCGCAGCGCGTGCCGAAGGTGGTCGAGCCGCGCGGACGAAGCGAGACGTTCGCGTCGCAGCGAAAGCTGCCCTCCTCGAGGTTGCCGTCGTTCACGCCCACGAACACCAAAAGGTCGCGCAGCGCGCGCAGGTACGCGGCCGCTTCCGCGCTCGAGCGCAAATCCGGCTCGCCGACGATTTCGACGAGCGGCACGCCCGCGCGGTTCAGGTCGACGAGCGAATCGCCGCCCATGCCGTGCACGTTCTTGCCCGCGTCCTCTTCCATGTGGACGCGCGTGATGCCGACGATCTTCTTCTTGCCGTCCACCTCGATCTCGAGCTTGCCGTGGCGCGAGAACGGCTCTTCGTACTGGCTGATCTGATAGCCCTTCGGCAGATCCGGGTAGAAGTAGTTCTTGCGGGCGAAGATGCTCTTCTCCGAAATCGTGCAGTCGAGGGCGAGCGCCGTGCGCACCGCCATCGCGACCGCCGCCTGGTTCAAGACCGGCAGCGAGCCCGGCAGCCCGAGGCACACCGAGCACACGTTCGTGTTCGGGGGCGCGCCGAAGTTCGTCGAGCAGCCGCAGAAGAGCTTGCTCTTCGTGAGCAATTGCGCGTGCACTTCCAGGCCGATGACGGGCTCGTAGTCGGTCATTTCGAGTGGAGGTATAATAGTTCGCTCACCCGTGGACAAGGAATCCCGTTCGCTCAAAAAGCGCTGGAAGGAACGGCAGCTCGCTGCCGCGCGGCGGCGCTTTCCCCTCCCCGAGGAGCACCTGGACGAGCTCTTCGCCGGCGTGGCAGCCGCGCTCGAGAGCGCCGAATGCGACGACACCCTGAAGCACACGCGCGCCTGGCTCGCCGCGAACTACCTACCGGCAGAACCGATCGTCGAGTGGCTCGAGGACCACGGCGGATACTGCGACTGCGAGGTCCTGATGAACTCAGCCGTGCACTTCGAAGAGCTACGGACACGCGAATAGGGTTCGGAGGAAAGCGCGCGTACGGGCCGCCGGTTCGACGCAGCGCCCTCAATCCCCGGCACGCCTGCCGCACGCTCACTGCAGAACGCACCTATACGTGTTGCGGGGGCGCGGTAGGCGCTCGTACACGCCCGGTTGACCATTGCAAGAGCAGCAGTGACCGGTGATGTTCGCCGTCGAGAACACCTGACACGCGTCGAGACAAGCCGCCTCCTCGTCCGT
>DASXWF010000720.1:0-8445 GCA_036503835.1 Polyangiaceae bacterium
CGAGCAGCCGCTCCCCGAGCTCGCGCTCGGCGACATCAGCGTTCCGAGCGCCGAGCGCGAGCTGGTCTACGTCTTCACGGGTGAAGGGCGCCATCTCCGCACGCTGCACGCGCTCACGGGCGCAACGCTCTACGAGTTCGACTACGACGACACGAATCGCCTGCAATCGATCCGCGATTTCGACGGCAACGTGACCGAGATCCAACGCGCGTCGAACGGGCAGGCAACCGCCATCGTGGGACCGTTCGGACAACGCACCGAGCTCGGCTACGACGCGAA
The DNA here is from genome assembly GCA_036503835.1 of Polyangiaceae bacterium. Classification (GTDB taxonomy): domain Bacteria; phylum Myxococcota_A; class Polyangia; order Polyangiales; family Polyangiaceae; genus PMG-095. The sequence continues at coordinate 280 of DASXWF010000720.1, forward strand.
CGGGTACCTCAATCTCATTCGCGATCCGCTCGGCAGAGAAGTGGCGCTCGGCTTCGACGGCCAGGGCCTCCTCACGAGCCTGCGCAATCAGCGTGGGGACGACTATTCCTTCCAGTACGACGCGAGCGGCCGCCTCGCTCTCGACGCCGATCCAGCGGGCGGATTCCAGACGCTCACCCGACTCGAGGACCCCTCCGGCGCGAGCGTAACGCATACCACCGCGCTCGGGAGGTCCACCGTCTACGATCTTCGAACCCTCGCGACCGGCGGCACGCGGCGAACCACCACCTTCCCGAACGGATTGCAAAACACCGTCACGACGCTGCCCGACGGCAGCACTTCCACGAGCCTGCCCGAGGGTACTTCGGTGCAAGCCTTCCTCACGAGCGACCCCCGGTTCGGCATCGCTGCGCCTCTTCGATCGACCACCACGCGGACGCCCGCTGGACTCACCCGAACCAGCGCTCGCAGCCGGAGCGTCGTGCTCTCCGACCCCAAGAACCCCTTCAGCGTCGTTTCGGTGGTCGACACACTCACGGAGAACTCACGGGTGAGCAGCGTCCGTTACGACGCGGCGACACGCACGTTCACGAGCACGACAGCCGCGGGACGCACGAGCACCCGCATGATCGACGACAAGGGCAGGACGATCACCGCGCAACAGTCGGGATTGCTGCCGGCTACGTTCCACTACGACGCGGCGGGTCGCCTGGACTCGATGACGCAGGGTTCGCGTTCGACGACGCTGGCGTTCGTCCAGGCGGGACCTTCAGCCGGGTACCTGGAGAGCATCACCACTGGCCCGAGCGATCGCGTGACCTACACGCGCGACCCACTGGGCCGTGTCCTGGAGGAGACGCTCGGAACCGTCACCACGACGCTGACGCGGGACGCCCTCGGCAACGTCACGAGCGTCACGCCACCGGGCAAGCCTGCGCACGGCATGACCTACAGCTCCGTCGACTTGCTGGAAACCTATGATCCACCGCAGCTCGCTCTGCCATCAGCGTCCACCGCCTACGTCTACGACGTGGACCGCTTCTTGCTCGGCGAGACGCGGCCCGGCGGAGACCAGATCCTGAGGACCCCGGACGGGGCGGGCCGCATCGACACCATCGCGATCGCGAGCGGTCTCGTCGATCACGACTACTACCCCTCGGGAACCGCGAGCGGCGCCGGGCAGAAGAGCGACGTCCGCGGCCCCTACGGCGTTGACCTCCATTTCACCTACGACGGTACGCTCGAGACCAGCACGACCTGGAGCGGGGACGTGGTGGGCAGCGTCGCGTTCTCTTACAACGCCGATTTCGAGCACAGCCTCGAAGTCGTCAATGGCGGGACGGGCAGCGCCCAGGTCACCTTCGGCTACGACGCGGATCGACTCGTCAGCTGTGCGTCGCCCAGCACCTGCAGCCCGGCGGGCGCGGACGCCCTGCGCATCGCGCGGCACCCGCAGCACGGCCTCGTCAGCGGTCTAACGCTCGGCAGCACCAGTGAGACACGCGGGTACAACGGGTTCGGGGAGCTCGCACGCCAGACGGCGACGCATGGGTCCGCCACGCTCGTGGACATTACGTACGACTCCGCCGGAGTCGCGCGTGATGAGCTCGGCCGCGTCACGCAGAAGACGGAACTGATCGCCGGTGTCACGAAAGTCCACGGCTACACCTACGACAGCCAGCGCCGGTTGACGGACGTGACCGTGAACGGCTCTCTCGCGGAGCACTTCGAGTACGACGCGAACGGCAATCGAACGCTCGCGTTCCTCGCCGCCTCCGGGACCACCTGGACCGGCGGCTACGACGCGCAGGACCGGCTCGCGAGCTACGGCCCGTTCGACTTCAGCTACACGGCCAACGGAGAGCTCGAGACGAAGACGAATCGGGAGACCGGCGAAGCGTGGGCGTTCCAGTACGACGCGCTCGGAAATCTGCTTGCGGTCGGCCTGCCCGATGGAACGTTGATCGAATATCTGGTCGACGGGCTCGGCCGACGGGTGGGGAAGAAAGTGGGCGGCACGCTGGTCAAGCAGTGGCTCTACCGCGACGGCTTGAGACCCGCCGCAGAGCTCGACGCGAACGGCGCCCTCGTCAGCCAGTTCGTGTACGCCTCCACGGAGAGCGTGCCGGACTACGTCCGGCGCGGTGGCAGCACCTACCGGGTCATCAGCGACGAGCTCGGATCCCCTGTGTTCGTCGTCAACGTCGCCAATGCGAGCGACGTGCCATTCCGCGCCTCCTACTCGAGCTTCGGTACGGTGATCGGAAGCGGGCTCGACTGGATGCCGTTCGGATTTGCCGGGGGCATCGGGGACATTCATACCGGACTCGTGCGTTTCGGAGCGCGCGACTACGACCCCACGCTCGGACGCTGGACGGCGAAGGACCCGCTACGGTTCGACGGAAAACAGGTCAACCTGTACGCGTACGTCGCCAACGACCCGGTAAACGGTCGGGATCCGTCGGGTCGGAACCCGGAGGCGTGCGCTAGGCAGTGCAGCAACGACTCTGTCCAGTGGGAGGAGGAGTGCAGGTCGAAGTGCTACTTCGACGATATCCTCTGCAACCCCGACTACGACGCGTACGAAGATTGCGTGAGCGCGTGCCATACCGACACGAACCAGCGCACACTCAAATGCTGGCGGGAATGCGGCGCTTACTTCGACAGCACGTGCTTCGGACACTCCCCGGAGGACATGTGGTGTTATACTTAGTGCACCGCTTTTGAGCCAAGGAGCCCGCGACCCGCACGGCCCCCCGCGCGACCCGGCCCAGGTTCGAGCGGGGGGCCCTGACTCTGCAGATCATCGCACTTGATCAGGGCGGGCACGGACCACTTTCGCCGTTGTCCGAAATGACAACCTCAGCGACTTCGAGGCGATCACGAAGCCAAGAGGCCTCGCACTCCGGCAGCGCTGCGTTGTGCTGAATGTCCAGGGAAGCCGCACTGGATAGTCCTGCGAGCCCCCGCAGATCCTCGAGCGCGCCGTTCTGTGAGATGCTGAGGGCGCCTACGCTGCCCAGCGCCTCCAGGCCCGCCAGGTTCGTCAAGCTGTCGCAGTCGTTCAGGAGCAGTTCGTACCTCGCTGCGGTGAGGCCTGCCAGCGCTTCGAGGCTTTCGAGCGCGGGGTTGTTCACCAGCGTAATTCCGTTGAGCTCCGGCGGGACGTTCACCCCGGCAAGGCTCTTAAGATTGGCGTTTTGCTCGACGTGAAGCTCGCTCGTCACCCGAAGATTTTCGAAACCCGCGAGCGTCTCGAAGCGCTCATGGTCGATGAAGTAGAGGGTTCGAACACTCGTCACGCGACCGAGCGCAGCGACGGAGACGAGCTCGGGATTTCCAACCAAGGACAGAATCTCCACGCCCGTCAGGCTCTCTAGACCGTCGAGCGAGGTGAGGCTGCCATTGAGCGAGATGACGAAGGTCTCGACCTGCCCGACATTCTCGAGGCCAACCAGGCTCGTGAGCTTGGGGTTCAGGTCGATGCTGAGCGTGCGGGTCACCGACACATTTCCGAGCCCTTCGAGGTTCTCGAGCTCGGGGTTATCCTGCACGAGCAGCACCTGCGCGTTGACCAGGCTCGAGAGGCCCGAGAGAGTCGTCAGTTGCCGCGCTTGGTAGATTTGGAGCCAATCGACACTCCTGAGACAGGAGAGCGCCGACAGATCCGTGACCGCGTCAGTGACCGTCAACGCACCCACGACGGTGACCCCCCGCAGGGCCTCCAACTCCGCCTGGTTCGTCGCAGTGTAATCGTAGACCTCGCCGCCCTGACAGTCGCCACCTCCGGAGCCTGCTTCCGTCGACCCACTTTCGCCGCCGGCGCCGTTTCCGCCCAGCGAGCCTCCGGCGCCCTGAGGTGCACCTGCTTCCCCGCTGGAGTTCGTCCCACCGACGTCGCTCGTACCACCGCTCGCATCGCCGCCGATGCCTCCGCTTCCATCGCCGGTGCCACCGGCACTTCGAGCGCCTTCAGCTGCGGAACCCGCGTCACCACCGCTCACCGCATTCCCTCCATTGCCTTGTGTCGCTCCTGCCCTACCGGCTGCATTCGCGACTCCAGCCGCGCTCGTCCCACCGGTTGGACCAGGGCTACCGCCAACGGCGCCGGCGCCCGCTGTCATTTCGCCCGCGTGCGCGCCCCTTCCACCTTTCCCGCCGGCGTCTCTGCCTGAACTCCTACCGCCGCAACTGGCGGCAAGCCCTGCCGCCAGCGCCAACGGAACGAACCATCCCCATTGCTTTTTCACGGTGCCGCTCCGACTGCCGAGCATTCTTTAGCCTAAGGCACGCACGTGCCGCTACCAGCATTGTACCCAATCACCACCTTGTCGGCCGAAACGCGATCGCGCAACCAAAACGCCTCGCACTCGGGTAACGCTCCGTTGTCCCAAATGTTCAGGATGCCGGCGCTCGTCAGACTGACGAGTCCTCGCAGGTTCTCGAGGGCGTCGTTATCCTGGAGCTCAAGCGCGCCGACGCTGACGATGTTTTCCAATCCGGCGAGACTCCGCAAGCTGTCGCAGTAGTTGATTCGGAGCTCCTCGAGCGCGGCCGGGAAGCGGATCCCGGCGAGATCCTCGAGCTTTGGATTGCCCTGGAGCATCAAGGCCTCGAGCTCGAGCGACGCGGGGAGACCGCTGAGGCTCGTCAGCTCGGAGTTATCGCGTAGATCCAGGCGGCGCGCGTAGGTCAGACCCCCCAGGCCTTCGAGCGTCGTGAGCCTGGGACTGTCGTGAATGAACAATTGGCCGGACTCGTTGTCTGCTCCTACGCTGGAGAGATTCTCGAGACCGCTCAACGTCGAGAGCCCGGGTAAGCCCGAGAGCTTCAAGTCGACTCCAATCGCAGTAACACCAGCAAGCCCCTCCAGACTGGTCAGCGAAGGGTTCTGCATCACGGACACCACCTGGAGCTCGGGAGCCAGGTTGAGGCCGTCGAGCCTAGCTAGGCTGGCGTTCCGCTCGACGAAGACGGCTCGCGAAATCCGCACGTTCTCGACGCCAGGGATTGACTCGGCGTACTCGTTGTCATGAAAGAAAAAGTTCCCGACATCCACCATCCCCCCTAGATCGAGCGCCTCGAGTGAAGGGTTTGCGGAGAGCGAGAATGCGACCACCGTTGCGAGGCTCTCGAGACCTTCCAGCGTGGTGAGGCCAACGTTCCCCACGATAGTGAGGAATCTGACCTGCACGAGGTTGTCCAGACCCGCGAGATTCCCGAGCTTGGGGTTGTCATAGATAGCGACTTCGTCGGACACGACGGAAAGCCCTTCGAGGCCAGCGAGGTTCTCGAGCGCGGCGTTATCGATCACGAAGAGGGTCTGAGCACTGACCAAGTTCGAAAGAGAGACAATGCTCGCCAAGGACTCGGTCGGACCGATCACGAGTGTGCCGACGCTCGTGAGACAGGTGAGAGCCGCGAGATCGCTGATGTCACCCATGACCGTCAACGAGCCGGTGACGGTCGTGACTCCGCGCAGCGCCTCGAGCTCGGCCTGGTTCGTGGCGGTGTAGCTATCGACGACCTCACCCTGACAATCGGGCGCGCCGCTACCACCGGCGCCTTCACCGCTCGCTCCAGCGCTGTCTCCGCCCGAGGAACCGCCGATCGGTACCCCACCACCGTTTCCACTGCCACCAAGTCCGGCACCACCATCCATACCTCCCGTGGCCGCTCCGCCCGAACCCGCACCACCGGACGTGCTCCCGCCCTTCCCTTGTCCCGAGCCGGCGCTGCCGCCGGTGTCGGTTCCTCCGATCGGCCCCGTACCGCCCGTACGGCCCCCGCGTGCGCCGTCCCCTGCCTCGCCTGCGCCCGAAGCCCCGGCGTCCGTGACCGCCATCGCTCCAGCCCGCCCATTGTTGCCGAGCGACACGTCACCTTCGAGCGCGCAACCCCGTGCCCCGAGCAGCGGAAGCGCGGCCAGCGCGGATAGCGCGTGCAAAACATATCGTCGAACGGTGGGGCCCATGGCGGAGCGAAGGCGAAGGCGAAGTCTACGGCGCCACGGCGAGAAGTCACCCGCTCGTGCCGGCCCGGAGTAGACAATCCCGTTGGCGTAGGGCTCCCCAGCTCGTAGCTCCCGGGTCATGCTGCGCCCGAACAGGCCATGGCTCGCCCGCGCATTCTGATGCAAGCCCCGGCAGGGACGCTCGAGTGGATGCTGACGGCTTTCGCGATCGCCGCGCTGCTTGGGGTCGTGCTGCTCCTGGTCTCCGTGGTGTACCCGGCACAGTGGGACGGGTCCGGCAGGCTCGGGACGCTGGCTCTGCTTTTCCCGTTGCACCTGCTCGCGGCGACCGCCCTCGGGCTCTCGTGTTCGGCCGGCGCGTGGTGGCTCGGGGCACGGCTTGCCGCGGTCCTGCTCGCGGTGGCCGCGATCTCGACGGCGGTCCTGGCGCTCGTACCGGCGCTCTCGCTCGCGCGTTTGGCGCGAAAACTCGAGGTCGAGGTCTCGATCGGAGAATACGTCGAGCACGCGCGACGCTGGAACGCCGGCGGACCGGAGCGGGAGCGCAGCGTGATGTACGGCGTCGCCGCGGACGGGACGAAGCTCGAGCTCGATGTCTGGCGCACGGGCAAGGCCAACGCGGGGCCCCTGCGGCCGGCGGTCGTTTTCCTACATGGCGGAGGGTGGACGCAAGGCAGTCGAAGCAACCTTCCCGACTGGAATCGCTTCTTGAACGGGCTCGGCTTCGAGGTGTTCGACGTCGAGTATCGGATGCCCCCGCCGCTGCGCTATCTCGACGAGGTCGGAGACGTTAAGTCCGCGCTCGGCTGGGTCGCGATCCACGCCGCCGAGTACCACGTCGATCCCGCACGGATCAGCGTCATGGGAGCTTCCGCCGGCGCGAACCTCGCTCTCCTCGCGGCGTACAGCATGGGGGATCCGCGGCTGCCGCCTTCGACCGACGTACCGAACGTGGCGGTTCGTTCGGTCGTAAACCTCTACGGCCCGACCGATCTCGAGTTGCTCTACCGGCGCAGCTCGAGCTCCTTCTACGCGCAGACCGCGCTCGAAGCCTACACCGGCGGTCCCCCGGAAGACCTCCCCGAGCGCTACCGCCTGCTGTCTCCGCTTTCACACGTGGACGGCGAAGTCCCCGCGACACTCACGCTGACGGGCCAGTGGGACCGCCTGGTTCCGCCCGCGCACGCCACATTGCTCGACCAGGCACTGTTACGAGTCGGAGCGGCGCACGAGCTCGTCGTGCTTCCGTTCACCGACCACGCGTTCGACCTCAACTGGGGCGGGTTCGCAACACAGATCGCGCGAGCCAAGGTCGCGGCGTTCCTCAGGGGTGCGCCGCTCGGGAGCTCCGGCTGACGGCGGCGCGCAGGATACGAGGCCGATCAGCTCGTCAGTGAGCGCTCCGAGCACGCGTTCGTCACCCCGATCTGCTGTCACACCTCGCAACGTCCGCCGCCGATTCCCGTGACACGCCGGGTGTGGGCGCTGCGTTGCGCGGCGCTTCGCGCGATGCGAGACACGTTTCCGGCCCACTCGACCCCGGCACGTAATTTGCTGAAGTGGAGAGATTTCGAAACGGACGTCGATCGGGGGTGAAGGTTACATTCGATGCTTGGACATTCTTACTTTGGATTGGTTGGTACCGGCTGCGTGCTGTCTCTCGTCGTGGCGTCCTGCGGCCTGGATCGGAACGAGAGTGACGGGCAATGCGGCGCCGCGGGAGACGTGGCGGGTCGATGTCCCGCGCAGGGGGGCAGCAGCGGCAAGAGCGGCGGGAACGGTGGAGGTGCGGGCAATGCAGGCGCAACGGGCGTGTCGGGCAGAGGAGGAGGAGGTACGGCGGGTGGCGGAGCGGGAACGCCATCGATGTCCGGAAACTCGGGCAGCGACACTGCCGGCGAGGGCGGCAACCCGGACGCCGGCGGAGCAGGAGGCTCTTCAGGGGACGACGCCGGCGGCGGCGATGATGCCGGAGCTACCGGTGAGGGCGGGCGCTCGCAAGCTGGCGCCGCCGGCGAGGAGAACGGCGGTGCGGGCGACCGCGCGGGGAACAGCACCGGCGGCACGAGCGGCTCGGCCGGAACGAGCGGGTCCGGCGGCTCTGATACTTCGGACTGCGTCGAGATCACGCTCACGGATTTTTACCCGTCGAACGAAGGTTGGCCGGAGCAGAGCGGGGAAACCGCGGGCTT
>DASXWF010000721.1:0-7422 GCA_036503835.1 Polyangiaceae bacterium
GCGCGCGGATCCGCTCACGAGCGACCCGTTCAGCTTCACGCCGTTGCGGCTGCCGAGATCTTCCAGCGTGACGCCGGATTCGTCGACCACGAGCGCGACGTGCTGGCGTGACACCAGCGGGTCGTCGAGCGGAAGCTCGCACGTTTCGGAGCGACCGATCAGGAAGCGGCCGACGGGCAATTCGAACTCCCGCGGCCCCGAGCGCAGCAGGAATTTCATGTTTGTTCTTTGGAGTGAGACAGCTGCAGCGCCATGCGTCAATTCCAAGCCGAGGGACGGCGGGCGCCGGCCTCGCCGGTAAGTCGTACTGGGACGTGGCGACTCATGACGATCGTGATCTGTTCTTCCAAGACTCAAATGTCCTGTTGGGAGGAGACGCCACGGCGTCGCCTCCGGTCCATCCAGTCACGACGAAGCCCATCACGTCCGCGGCAGGAGCAAAAGCAGCGCCTGGAAACTCGCGCGATCGTCGGGCTTGGGTCCTCCCTGCGCGGTGACCGACTCGACGACGCGCCGGAGCGCGGGGGCGAGCGTTTGCTTGACCTCCGCGGGGAAGGCCGTGAGGCGCTGCACGAACGCGAGCTCGGGTGGCAGGCCGAGCGTTTCGTAGAGCGCGAGCGCCCAGCGCAGCCAGGCAAGCTCGCCGGTCACGCCGGCGAGCGCGACCGAGGCGTCACCGAGGCCGTGCAGAGGCCGCCTGTCGATGGGCGGACCGCCGTCGGCGAGGCGCTGCTCGACGTGCAGCCGCGCGCGCATCAGCAGGCGTTCCAGGTCCTCCCAGCTGCGCTTCTCGAGGGCGCGGCCCACGGCTTCGGCCGCGAGCTCGAGCGACCAGTCGCGCTCGGACTTGGCTCCGCTCAGGGTGTCGTCCTGCAGGCGCTGCGTCGATCCGCACGCCGGGCAGGCGGGGCTCTCCGCGGCGTACGGGATGCCGCAGTCGGCGCAGTGGCACATGAAGCCGGTCGTGCGGCGCTGCGCGGTCTGCGCGGTGGTGCTGCCGATCACGCACAACACGAGCTCCTGGGAGCCGATGCGGAAGCGGTCGCCGTCCGCGAGCTCGGTGGGACCGGTGATCGGCTTTCCACCGACCTTGACGCCGTTGCGCGAGCCGAGGTCCTCGAGCGTGACCCGGTTCCCCTCCACGCGCAGGCGCGCGTGCTCGCGCGAGACGAGCGGATCGTCGATGGTGACCTGACACGTAGCGCCGCGTCCGATCTTCGTAATCCCCTGACCAAGATCGATTTCTTGGAGGAGAAAGCGCAGACGAAAACGTGCCACCGTTCGCTCGGCTCGGGCGAGCGAGCTGCCCCAAGCCAATGTCTAGAAGTTAGCCGCAGTGGGGGCGCCCGGTCAACCGAGCCCATCGGCCGGAATTTCGGCGATCCCGATGATGGTAGCTTTCGCCCATGCGTTTTCGCTCCGGGTCGCTCGCGACGACGGTATGTCTCCGCCTTCTCACCTTGAGCACGTTCGTGCCGCTCGTCGCTCGCGCACAAACGCCGCCTCCTGCCCCGCCGTCGGCGACGGCAAGCGCGAGCGCACCCGCTCCCACACCGCCTTCGGCGCCGAGCCCGACCGGCGCGCCGGGAACGCCGCCGCTACCCTCACCCGCCGCGTCCGCCGCCGCACCGGAAGCGCCGGCCGCCCCCGCCCCTTCCGCGCCTGCGACTCCCGCACCCGCTGCGACGCCGGCCGCTCCCCCCGCGTCCCCGAACGCTGCACCGGCTCACGTCGACGTCGAGGTCGCGCGCGTGCACCTCGCGTCGAACTATCCCGGCACCTGGCTCGAGCTCCGCAGCAGCGTCGACGAAGGACCGTGGCAGCGCGCGTGTGCTGCGCCTTGTGATCGCGCACTTCACGTGAACGGCATGCTGGCTCGCGCGGTCGCCCCCGACATGACGACTTCGAACGCCTTTCGCATCGATCCCGGTCCCGGTACGGCTCTCGTCAAGGTCGAAGGCGGCTCGAGCTCGCATCGGACGCTCGGCGTCGTCGGTCTGGTCACCGGCATCCCGATCGCCCTCGCCGGAATGACCCTCTACAGCTACGGAAAGGTCTCCGACGAAAAGACCACCTCGACCGCCGGTGCCATCGTCCTCGGCACCGGCGCCGTCATCGCCCTGATTGCCCTCCCCCTCCTCTTCAGCGGCCGCACCGCCGTCAAAGACGGCAAGGGCAGCATGATCGCAAAAACACTCGCGCCGCCGCAGTTCTGATGCCGCGCGGCTGGTGACTCGAGCCTCGAACTGCTGCGTCGTAGCAGATCGTAGGCGTTTTTTTGCCGCCAAGGGCGCCAAGAGCGCCAAGGCCGCCAAGGGGATTTTTTGGTTTGATCGCGCGGCAGTCCGCCACCGAGAACCCAGCCTTCACGCTCGGTACCACGAGCGCCCGTCCGTGCTCACGGTGAGTTGACCGCTGTGACCCGGCGCGCAAACTCAACCCCCAAATCCGCTGGCGCTCTTGGCGCTTTTGGCGGCCTTGGCGGCTAAACCCCCGCTCACAGTCGCCCCCAACCTACCGATCACCGGCGAGCTCGCGCCGCAGCACGAGCTCGCCGAAGCAGTCGCGGAACTAGGCCTTGAACTCTTTCATGAAGCCCGCGAGGCCCTTGACCCAGTCGAGCGTCACGGCGTTGTAGATCGAGGCGCGGAAGCCACCGACCGAGCGGTGACCCTTCAGGCCCACCATCTTGCGCTTCTGCGCCTCCGCCAGGAACTCCGCCTCGAGCTCGGGGGTCTTCAGCGTGAAGACCACGTTCATGGTCGAGCGCGCCGCCTTCTCGACGGGCGACGAGTAGAAGTCCGAGCGGGCGTCGATCACGTCGTAGAGGAGCTTCGCCTTCTCGCGGTTCACCTTCTCGACCGCCGCGAGACCGCCCTGTTTCTTGAACTCGTCGAGCACGTTGCGCAGGACGTAGACCGAGAACGTAGGCGGCGTGTTGTAGAGCGAGTTGTTCTCCGCGTGCGTGCGGTACTGGAAAATGGCCGGAATGTCCTTGCGGCCGTTCGCGACCAGATCCTTCTTCACGATCACGAGCACGAGACCGCTCGGGCCGAGGTTCTTCTGGGCGCCGGCGTAGATCAGGCCGAACTTCGAGACGTCGATCGGGCGCCAGCAGATGTCGCTGGACATGTCGGCGACGAGCGGAACGTTCCCCGTGTTCGGGAACTCGTGCCACTGCGTGCCGAAGATGGTGTTGTTGCTGGTGATGTGCGCGTAGGCGGCGTTGCCGTCCCAGTTGATGTCGGAAGCGGCAGGGATGCTACCGAACTTGCCGTCCTTCTCCGTCGTGGCGGCGACACGCACGGTGCCGATCGTCTTGCCTTCCTTGTAGGCCTTCTGCGACCAGGCACCGGTGAGCACGTAGTCGGCGCTCTTGCCCTGCGCGAGCAGGTTCATCGGCACGACCGCGAACTGCTGGCTGGCGCCGCCCTGGAGCAAGAGGACATCGTAGTCGGCCGGCACGCCGAGCAGCTCGCGCGTGAGGGCGATCGCTTCGTTGTGGACTGCTTCGTAGGCTTTGCCGCGATGGCTGTGCTCCATCACGCTCATGCCCGTACCGCCGAGATCCAGGAGCTCCGCCTGCGCGCGCTCCAGAGCCGCCTGCGGCAGTGCCGCCGGGCCCGCGTTGAAATTCATCGCTCTTGCCATGGTGAGGCGAGGTAACTAGCGACGCGGCACGGGCCCGTCAAGGCGAACGCCGAGCGGGCTCAGAACCGAAGCCAGCGCGCTGGTCGCGATTCTACCCTCGCGCGAAACGCGGATTCCGGCGGAGTGGAAGACGACCACGGTCGACGGCGCGCCGCCCGGACTCTCGCCCGGTACGACGAGGAGCCGCCCGGCCTCGACCGCCGACGGAAACGAGGCGAGCACCTGTTCGGAGCGCGTGGCGGGGGGTTCGCCCGGCAGGTTCGCGCTGGTGGCGCTGAGCGGCTTGCCGAACGCGCGAGCAAGCTCCGCCGCGGGAGACGCTCCGGGCAAGCGCACGGCCACGGTGCCCTCGAGCGCGATGCGCGCGTCGACGCCGGCGGCGACCGGCAGCGCGAGGCTCAGCGCGTCCGGCCAGAAGGCGTCCGCGAGCGCCGCCGCAGGCGCCGGGATCGACGCCACGAGGGAGCCCCAGCTCGCGCGGTCGGGCAGGATCAACGGAATCCCCTTGTCCGAGCCGCGCGGCTTGAGCGCGAGCAGCGCGTCGATGGCGGTGCTCGCGGTCGCATCGGCGAGCAGCCCGAAAAACGATTCGGTCGCGACCGCGACGACCCGCCCGGCCGACAGCGCCTGAACGAGCTCGTTCACCGTGAAGATCCCGCGAGCGCGCGCGCCGCGATGTCACGCCGGAATTGCATGCCTGCGAAGCGGATCTGCTCCACGGCCGCGTAAGCGCGGGCGTGAGCGCCCGCGAGCGTGGCGCCCACGGCCGTCACGCCGAGCACGCGGCCGCCGGCGCTCTCGACGCGCTGCTCCGCCCGCCGGGTCCCGGCATGGAAAACGCGCACGCCCTCGAACGCCTCGGCCCGCTCGAGCCCTTCGATGGTGTCGCCCGTGCGCGGCGCTTCCGGATAGCCGTGCGCCGCGAGCACGACGCACACGGCGTGCTCGCCGCTCGACTCGAGCGCGAGCGGATCGAGCGTGCCGCTCGCGGCCCCCGCGAGGGCCTCGGCGAAGTCGCCGCGCAACGTCTGCATCAACACCTGCGTCTCCGGATCGCCGAAGCGCACGTTGAACTCGAGCAGCATGGGATCCCCGGCGGGCGTCACCATCAAGCCGGCGAACAGCGAGCCCACGTACGGATTGCCGTCGGCCGCCATGCCGCGCACCGCCGGGGCGATGATGTCGCGCCGCACGCGCTCGAGCAGCGCTTCGCTCGCGAGCGGCGCCGGCGCGTACGTGCCCATGCCGCCCGTGTTCGGACCACGATCGCCGTCCGCCAGACGCTTGTGATCCTGCGCCGCCGCGAGCAGCACGAAGCGCTCGCCGTCGCACACGGCGTGCACGCTGAGCTCGGCGCCGGGCAAGCGCTCCTCGAGCACGACTGTCTTGCCCGCGTCGCCGAAGCGCTCGCCGCTCAACATCACGCGCAGCGCCGCGAGCGCCTCGTCGTGCGACTCGGCCACGACCACGCCCTTGCCGGAAGCCAGGCCGTCCGCCTTCACCACCGGCGGCGTGGAGAAACTCGCCACGGCGCGCTCGGCGCCGGCGAGGTCACGCACGACCTCGTGCCGGGCCGTCGGCAGCCCGTGGCGCGCCGCGAAGTCCTTCATGAAGGCCTTGGACCCTTCGAGCTGCGCCGCGCGCCGGCTCGGCCCGAAGACGCGGATCTTGCGCGCCGAGAGCTCGTCCGCGAGGCCGGCGCAGAGCGGCGCTTCGGGCCCCACGACGACCAGATCCACCCGCTCCCGCTCGGCGATCTCGAGCGGGCTGCCGGCCACGTTGCGGAGCACCTTGTCCGGAAAGGTGCGCGGCGTGCGGTCCGTGCCGGCGTTGCCGGGCGCGACCAACACCTCGCCGACGCTCTCCGACTCCAGCAAGCGATGGGCGAGAGCGTGCTCGCGCCCCCCGGATCCGACGACCAAGACTTTGCGGCGAGCTGTCACGGCGCCCCGCCCTTACAACGGCCCGGGGAGTGCCGCCAGGCTGGTCTCGGCCGCGGGATCCGTGGCATCCTGAAGGACGGCGCCATGTCCGGCCAGCCCGTCGTGATCCACGTCACCCGTCCCTACGCGGACGCGGACGCGTACCTCACGCACGAGGCCTGGACGATCGACGCCCGTTCCATGCTGCTCGTCGATCAGGCCGAGCTGCCGCGCGACACCAACATCGTGTTCGACGTGACCCTCGGCGACGGAACGCGTCCGATCCGGGCCGAGGCGCGGGTGCTCGGCAAGCTCGAGCCCGCGCGCGGCAAACCGGGCGGGCTGCGCGTGCGCTTCAAGCGCTACGGAGCCTCCACCAAGGCTTTCATCGATCGCGCGGTCGCGTTGCTGGCCGCCTCGACGCCGCAGAGCTCGATCCCGCCGCAGCCGCCGCTCGTGCTCGAGCTCGGTGCCAGCAGCGATCCCATGGCCGCGGCGGTCCCCCCGGCCCCGTCTCTCCCCGCCCAACCGATCCCGTTCACGCCCGTGCCGCCCGCGCCGCTGGCCGGAAGTGCGCCGCCCGACCGCAACCAGGGGCTCGAGCGGCTGCGCGCTCGGAGCGGCGCCGACATCTCGGTCCCCGAAGAACGCGAGCTCCTGCTCGAGCGGCTGCGCCAGCGTGGCCAGAGCGACGACGTCACGATGCGCTTTCTGCGCGCGTAGCGCGAAACCGCAGCGTCCGGCGCGGACGTTGGCTCAGGGAACCGTCTCGATCGGCAGGTGGAAAAGCTCGATCTCGAGCTGCTTGCTGAGCTCGAAGATGCGCGCATCCCGGTAGAACTCGCCGAACACGATGCGCCGGCAGCCGGAGTTGGCGATCAACTTGAAGCACCCGAAGCAGGGCGACGCCGTCACGTAGATGTCCGCGCCTTCGAGCCGCACACCGTTGCGCGCCGCCTGCACGATGGCGTTCGCTTCGGCGTGGACGGTACGCACGCAGTGCCCGTCTTCCATCATGTGTCCCTCGTCGTCGCAGTGCGGGAGGCCCCGGATCGAGCCGTTGTAGCCGGTCGCCAGGATCATCCGGTCGCGGACCATCACCGCGCCGACGTGCTTGCGATCGCAGGTCGAACGGGTCGCCACCACGCGCCCGATGGCCATGAAGTATTCGTCCCAGCTCGCCCGCTTTCGCGCGTCGCTCATGGGTTCTCATACCAGAGCCCCGGGAGCGGCTTCGAGCGGCTTGACCGCGCCCTGGGAAAGTGGCTTGGTTCGCCTGGTGTCGAAAGCGTCCCGGCCGCTCGTTCTGCTCGCTGCGCTGCTCTCCGCCCTCGCGGTGCCCGCCGCGGCGGCGCCTCGCCCGCGCGACGCCGCGCGCGCGCTGATCGCCGAGATCGAGAAGACGCCCGCCGCCAAGGGCGCCGCCCGCGACGCGCTCGCGGAGGCCCAGCGCGCGCTCGTGCGCGCCGAGCGCGCGCGGCTCGCGAACGACCACCACCACGGCGCAAAACTCGAAGACCTCGCGCTCGAGTGGGCCGAGGCCGCGCGCGACCTCGCCCGCGCCGCCGACGCGGCGAGCCGCGCGGCCGATCGCGAGCGCAAGGTCGGCGAGCTCGAGGCGAAGCTCGAACGTTCCCGCACCCTGATCGAGCAGACCAACGCGCGGCGAGCCCGCGCCGAAGCGCAGTTGAAGGAGCTCGACGCCGCGCAGACCGCAGCGCCCGCCGGCGCGCCGAGCGCGAAGCCCAAGATACCCGAAAAGCGCCCTCCCGCCCCGGCGCCCGCGCCGTCCGCTCGGAGGCCGTCGCCGTGAGGAGCTGGTTCTCGGCCGGCCTCGCCGCCGCGCTCG
>DASXWF010000722.1:0-4932 GCA_036503835.1 Polyangiaceae bacterium
CGATGTTGTAGAAGCTGTCATCTTGAAGATGCGGAACGCGGGTGTTCGCGTGATGACACCAGAAGAAGCACGAACCTAGTGACCGCCTTGCCGAAAGGGGATCAGGGGCGGCGATCGGACACCGCCCACGGCCGCCCTCACGAGCGCCAACACGCGCTCCGGCTCCCGCATCACGACCTCCGCCTCGAGCCTGAGCACCCGGTAGCCAAGCCGCCGAAGCTTCTCATCCCGCCGCGCATCCGCCCGCCGCCGGCTTCGATGACACCCGCCATCGACCTCCACGGCCATCCTCACGTCGGACGCGAGGAAGTCCACAATGTAGCGGTCACCGATGACGACCTGCCGGCGAAACGTGACCCCGAGCTTGCGGCCACCAATGACCGAAACAGCGCCGCCTCCCACGCCGTAAGATGCGAGCGCATCTGCTGCGCCCGCAGCGCGAGCACCGGAGGAGCGAGGAGCCGTGGTGACGATCGTGCATGAGAGCCTCCTGTCCTGGCGGAGCAGCCGGGACTTGCCCCCCAAGGCGCAGGCTCTATGCCGTGCGCCGCGCGCCAGCGACTCGCGCGGCAGAGAGCGTGCGCCCTCCCGCAAGGTCCGGCTGCTTCGCCGGGAGCGGACCATGGCGCCACCTGCTTTCGCGAGGACGTTCGAGTGCTTCCCTGCCGCGTGCAGCCTGAGCCCGACCTGTCACCCGCCCTCGGCGCTCCCAAGCACGCGACGACCTCGCCCCTCCCACGCCGCGCTCGCCCGCTGCGGGCGAGTCCGGCGTTTGGGAGGGGCAAGGCCCGCGCAGGCAGCGCGCACAGCGCGCGCAGGCAGGCAACGAGGGACCTCTTGCTCAAACGTCGCGCACCGGCGCACCTGCCGAGCACGCGAGCACGCGCCGAGCAGGCCGGGGCGTGGGCAGCAAGACCCCAACGACCTCCAAGCCCTCCTCCGCTACCGCGAAGAGTACACTTACGACCGCGCAGGAAACCTCGACCGCGTGGCCCACACCACCACCACCGCCGTCAACGGCCCCGCGGGCCCCGCGTGGACCCAATGGACTCGTCGCCACCAATACGCGACCACCAGCAACCGCCTCCTCGCCACCTCTGCCCCTGACGACGACGAAAGCGTGCGCCCTCTCGCAAGGCCTGGCTGCTTCGCGGGGAGCGGCCCATGGTGCGACGCGCGCGCGGCGACGCGCCCGAGTGCTTCCCCGCCCCGTGCCGCGTGAGCCGGACCTGTCACCCGATCTCGGTGCCAGCTCGCCCCTCCCGTCGCTGACCGGCTGCCCGTCGCCGTAAGTTCGCCGCGTGCGACGCTCCCGGCCTCACGGGTCGGGAGCGCAGCTGCCGAGAAACGATCAGCGCCGACGCGTCACGGCGCGGGCGCGCGGTGAAACAATTGACTACTGCGGAGTCGGATGCCTCGCCTCTAAAAGGTTCCGATCATGAGCAGGTGCGCACTTTGCGCCTGGGGAGTACTCGTCGTGGTTGCGTGCGGCGAAAGCGATCACGGTATGCCGGGAGGCCCGAGCGCGGGGTCGGGAGGGACCGGCACTGCAACGGCAGGCAACGCCGGCAAGAGCGGGGACGGATTCGGCGGCGACCGTGATCCGAACGAAGGTGGACGCGGCGGCGAGGATCCGGTCGCTGCGGGCGGCGCCGCGAGTAGCCCGGAAGAGGGCGGGACGGCGGGCTCGATCGCGGGCAGCGCAGGCGACGAAGGCCGCGGCGGGAAGGGCGGTCGGTCCGGTGTCGCAGGTTCGGGCGCCGCTACCGCCGGCGCGGGAGAGGGCGGTAGCGGCGGAGCACAGGACTGCGAGCCTGCCTGTACCGGCGACACGTTCTGTGAAGATGGCGTGTGCGTCGAATGCGGAGCCGGAACCCCGGCACGCTGCGTCGAGGGAGTCCCCGCAGCCTGTGTGCAAGGCACCTGGACGACACAGGCGCCGTGCGACGAGCGCTCGCAAGTCTGCAGCAACGGCGTGTGTGTCGGAAGGCGTCTCGTGGGCGGCCTCGTCAGCGTCGGAGCGCCGCGCGCGCGCCCGCAAAGAACGCTCGTGGACCATGGGTTCGAAGCCGCGGGCAAACCGAAGTGTGGAAACAACCTTTGCTTGATCGGGGGAATTCGGCCGTGAAGCAGGAGCACGAGATGAAGCACCGAGTTCTGAAACGCGTTGGAATGGCGTTCGGCTGCGCGGGAGCGCTGGCGGCCGCTTTCTTCGGCGGCAGCGCATTCGCAGCCGGCATTCCGGACAGCGAAACGCTGACGTATGCCGGCACCGTGCTCTCCATCGACGGCACCCCGGTGAGCGGCCTCCACGACATCGTCGTCGAGTTTTCGACATCACCGAGCGCCACGTCGCGCTGCGCGACGAGCGCCGGCGACGTCGAGCTCGTGGTCGGCCGCTTCTCGATCCCCATCGAGGACGAGTGCGTCGAGTACGTCCGACAGAACGCGAATCTCTACGTCCAGGTGACGGTCGACGGTGAGGCGTTCGGCTGGTCCAAAGCCGGCGCCGTGCCGTATGCGGTCGAGGCCGGGCACGCAACGGCCGCCGACACCGCGGAACACGCGACGACCGCCGACGAGGCGGAGCGCGCGGCGGCGGCGGACGGCGCGGACGCGGCGACCGGACCTCTCGACACGCGCATTGCGACGCTCGAACAGGTCCTCGCGCAGGTCGTTCCGGCTCGCGCGGTGATGGCGTTCAACCTTCCGACCTGTCCTACAGGGTGGGCGCCGCTTTCCGGCGCTGCCGGCCGCACCATCGTGGGCCTATCGCCCGGTGGCACCGTCCTCGGCACCGTCGGGACCGCGCTCACGGATCGCCAGAATCGCTCCCACAGCCACGCCGTCGATCCGGCCGCGTTCACCACCAGCTCCACGGAAGGAGCGCACACCCACGGCGTGCCCGCCATGCAAACGGACGCGCGGGACCTGACCCACACCCACGACATGAACCATCAGCACGAATGGCTGCACCTCCGGGTGGAGACCGACGGAACGACGCAATATTCGTTCTACCGATCAGTCGGAAACCGCAATGTGCTCATCGAATGGGACAACGGAATCGATCCGGACGACGGCTCGGGCCTCTACCCGGTGGCCACGACCGATCCGGGACCTGTTGGCACCGATGCGGGCCTGTTCACGAGTCAGCCCTACGAACACCGGAGCGACACCGCCCTCAAGCTACAAACCGGCAGCCCGAGCGTCTCCCTGAGCCACTCCCACGCCACCCCGGCCAGCACGACCAACACTCAGGGCTCCGCTCACGCGCACTCCATCAACGTCCCCGATACCACCTCGACCACCGCCGCCACCGGCGACGTGATCCCCTACCTCCAGCTCCTCTATTGCGAGAAAATCTGAGCCTACCTTCGGTCGCGCGAGCGAAGAAATGACTATCGGGCTCGCGTAGAAACCGTGCGCATCGTTGGCGCGGCTCCTCGGCTGTACGACTGCGAACTCAAGCTGAGGCCCGGAGCCCTGCTCGCCATGGATCTCCTCGTCCGCAATTCAGTCGCGACTCGAAGGTCGACTCTGCGTGCGAACGGGCAGGTGTGGACGCTCGAACGTTTCGAACGCAGCACGGCCCCGAGCTACACGTGCGTTTCCTACGCGTGGGGCGTCGGCCAGAGCGACCATCCATTCGCGCCCGGCAAGTTCATTTCGGACCGCGCGCAGGCGGCACTCGACGCCGCCGCGCGCTTCACCAAGACGGACGGATTGTGGATCGACGCGTTCTGCGTGCCGCCGGACGAGCCGGAGCGAAGCGCCACGTTGCGGCAACTCGGAAGCATCTACGCGGGCGCGGACGAAGTTCTCGTCGTACTCTCGGCTTCGGCTCGCGCGCTGTTCGACGCCTGCGAAGCCGGGCGCCGCGTTGACATGGACGCGCTGCGCGCGCTCGAAGAAGAGCGCTGGATTGGCCGCTTTTGGACCTACCAGGAGCTCGCCCTCGCCAAACAGCTGAGATTCATCCTCCAGAACGACTCGTCATTCGCCCTGCCCGGCGAAGAGTTTCTGAACAAGGTCGGCGAACCCCTTGCCCGCGCGAAACCGACCGAACTCGCGGAGCTTCGCGCTCTCGACAACCTGAACGACGTACTCGCGTCCTGGATCCACGGCGGGGCCCAACCGTTCGCCTACCAGATCATGTCGGGCCTCGCCTCACGCACCGCGGAGCGCCCTGCCGATCGCTTCAACGCCATCCTGGGAGCGCTCGACCCGAGCGGAGCCTTCGCAACGTCTGCTGACGTCAAGGAAGCCAGCGAGCAATTCATGGCAACCTGCGAGGCGAAGGGCGATCTCTCGTTCATCTACGCGACCGGCGCGAGAAGCACCCTGCCGGGGCGGTCGTGGCGCCCGCAAGCGGGCGAGCTTCTGCCGCTTCTCGCGTGGCACACCTTCGGAAACGGCCAGACCGGCAGCGTGCACAAGACCCACGCCGAGCTGGAAAACCTCCGGCTCGTCCGGCGCGGTCCTCCGGCGGAAGACGCTCGTGACTTCATCGATGAGTGGTTGTCGCAAATCGGCACGCCGCGAAATGGAGAGCCCTTGGCATCCGCAGTTGCGAAGGCGCTCGCCGCGATGGGAGCGCAACACCTCGATCCGGCAATCGAACTCGAACGAGGACTCTTCTTTCCCGCACAAACCCAGGAGCCCGACGCCGCGCACGCGATCCTCGTCGCGACCGAGCTGCGCTGGGTGCACGGCTCCCCCGCCCTACTCGTCGAGCCGCTACCGAAGGGGCGCTACCGCTGCGTGGG
The DNA here is from genome assembly GCA_036503835.1 of Polyangiaceae bacterium. Classification (GTDB taxonomy): domain Bacteria; phylum Myxococcota_A; class Polyangia; order Polyangiales; family Polyangiaceae; genus PMG-095. The sequence continues at coordinate 4,767 of DASXWF010000722.1, forward strand.
CGTCGGCATCTTCATCGGCCCGACCGGGCCGGGGGAGACCGTCGAGATCGAATGATCGCGGGAGGGCCGCTCACCAGGGTCCACGGGTAAGCCCCGTTCGAACCGCGAGACACTTCGCTGACCCGAGATGCTAGGCAGAAAATGGTCGGGGCGGCCGGATTCGAAC
>DASXWF010000723.1:0-4827 GCA_036503835.1 Polyangiaceae bacterium
CTCGTGTACACGGTCTACACGGAGAGCCAGCCGAGCGAGCTCATCACCGTGGAGGACATCGTGGAGGTCGACGGGCGCCTCAAGGTCAACGTGCCGTTCGCCGCCGACTTGCTCGCGTTCATGCCGGACGGGCTGGCCCAGACGAACGCGGTCGCGCCGCTCACAGCCGAGCTCGAAGAGCGAGGCGTCGCCGTGCTCGATCCGCGGCTCGCTCGCCCCGAGCTCCGCGCGGAGACCTACAGCGAGGGCGAGGGCTACGGTTACCTCAAGATCGTCGACGACGGGGACATCTCGGCCGTGGGCCCGCGCGACGTGCTCGTGATCGACGCCGCGCCGAACGAGCTCGGCCTCGTCGCCGCGCTCGTCAGCGTGCGCTCGCAGAGCCTCGCGAGTCACTTGAACCTGCGCTTGCGCGAGAAGGCGATTCCGAGCGCGAGCTCGCCGGGCATTCTCGAGAACGGGGTCGTGCTCGGTCTTTCCGGGCGCCTGGTGCACGTGACGGCGCGCGCGGACGACGTCGTGATCGAGCCCGCACGGCTCGAAGATGCCGAGGAGTTCTGGCGCTCGCGGCAGCCCGCGCTCGGCACGCCGCCCGTGGACCTCGAGACCACGTCGCTCACGCCGCTCGCCGCGCTCGACGCGACCTTCGTGCCGAGCTTCGGGACCAAGGCGGCGAATCTGGGCGAGCTCTCGCAGATCCTTCCCGCTGAAAACCGAGTGGAAGGCTTCGCGATCCCGTTTCGCGCCTACGCCGACTTCATGAGCGAGAACGGTCTCGACGCCGAAGTCGAGTCCCTCCTCGCCGACCCGCGCGTGGCGAGCGACGCAGCCTACAAGCGCGAGCGCCTCGAGGAGCTGCGCGACGAGATCCGCGACGCCGAGCACGTCGCGGGCTTCACCGCCGCGCTCACGGCGGCGATCTTCGAGGCCTACGCTGAGAGCGGGGCGACCACGCGGCTCCGCTTTCGCAGCAGCACGAACGCCGAGGACTTGCCGGGAGTCTCGGGTGCGGGCCTCTACGATTCGAAGAGCGGTTGCCTCGCCGACGACCTGGACGGCGACGACGTCGGCCCCTCCGCGTGCCTGACCGACGAGGACCGGGACTACTTGCTCGAGCAGCTCGCCCTGAGGGAGGCGGAGCTCGCGGCGCACCCGGACCGCGCGTTCCTGAACGACATCATCCGTGATCTGGAGGAGGATCTCGGAGAGGAAAAGAGCGCCTACCGCGCCGTGCGCCGGGTCTGGGCGAGCCTCTGGAACGAGCGGGCGTTCGACGATCGCGAGTACTACGGCATCGATCATCGCGGCACCTACATGGGCATCGCCGTCCACCCGACCTTCGTCGGCGAACGGCTCGAATCCGTGATCGTCACGAACCTCGAGCCTGCGTCCGAGCGCCCCCTGTACCGCGTGGTGAGCCAGTTCGGAGAGGTGGGCGTCGTGGGCCCGTCGGATCCGACGGCGGTCACCGAAATCCTCAGCTTCCGGCGCGGAGAATCGAGCGAGCCGGAGGACGTGACCCTGGTCCAGCCATCGTCGCTCGTGGCGAGCGGCGAATCGCTCTGGTCCGAGGACGCGCTCGCCGAGCTCGCGGGCCTGCTCTTCGACGTGCAGGACCACTTCGCAGAAATCGTCTATCCCGATCTCGAGCCGCTCTCCCTCGACATCGAAGTCGACGTGACCCGCGACGGGCGCACCGTCCTCAAGCAGGCCCGACCGTACACTCAGTGAGTGCCGAGTCGGTCGGTCGCGTCGCGGTGACCGTTGGCTGTACAGAGGCCGCCAAGAACGCCAAGAAGGACGCCAAGGCCGCCAGCGGATTTTTGGGGGGTTGGTTGCACTCCGTGCGGAGCCGGGGACCGACCAAGCGCGAACCACGACTCGCCGCGTCGCGCGACCAACCAAGAAAAATTTCTCTCCGCTGGCGGCCTTGGCGTCCTTTTGGCGTGCTTGGCGGCTAAAAAAAGCCGACCACCCAAAGCAAGATTCACCACCCCGCCCAAACGGTGGCCGGCCGACCAGCAGCAGGGAGGTTTTCCGCAGGTTGGGCAGAAACGGGGCAGGCGGTCGCCGCATTTCGAGCCGTCGCGCGCACTTTCGCGCGGTCGCTGCGGCTGATGCCCGATTCCGGAACCGGTTCCCGTCACTCCGCGCGAACGGCCACGCCGAGCCGCTCGCGCAGCGCTCCGTACTCGTCGCTGACCGCGAACGCGAACAGGTCCGCGACCTGAGCGTCCGCGGCGATCTCGCTCTTTTGCGGAAAGCGCTGCGTGAGCTTGGTCGCGAGCTCGAGGTTGCCGCAGGCGAGCAACCCGGCGCGCCCGGCGGCACGATCCACGGAGCGCCGGAACGCCGAAAGGCGCTGCCGCAGGCCGCTCGCCGGTACGAGCGCCGCCGCTTCGGCGACCGTCGTCGCGCGCGAGCCGCGCAGGTGTCGCTTCAGCCCGCGCAAGAACAGCTTCGCGTCGGCGTCGAGCGAGCGCGGCGCGCCGTTGCTCGAGCCGAGCGCCTGCGCCGCGCGCACGAGCCCCTCGAGCTCGTCGCCCTGAAACAACGCGAGCGCGCGGTGCTCGGGCCGCAGGAACACCAGACAGCGCGCCCACAGGAACGCCAGATCCGGAAGGCCGAGCCCGCTGCCCAGCGCCTTGCCGGCGATCACGGTGGACTCGGCGACGGGCGCGACGGCCAGGTCGCCGGACACGCTGTCGAGCACGTGCAGCTTGGGGCGCAGAATGCCGAGCACGCGCGACGACCAGAGCAGCGTGCGCGCGAGCATCGTCGTGCTCTTCTCCGGATCCTGCTCGCTCCCGGGCTCGAGCGCCGGCAGCCGCCGCTTGCGCCGCGCCGTCTCCAGCCCGAGCTCGAGGACGGCGTCACCGAGCGCCGCAAACAGCCCATCGAGCGCCGCGTCGCGATCGGGGCAGAACAGCTTCTTCTGCCAATCGACTTCCGGCAGCGTGCCCTGCGCGGACAGCAGCCCTTCCGGACGATGGGCGGACGCGAGCAGCGAATCGTCGAGCTCGGCGGCTCCGAGCACGTCCAGCACGCTCGCGGCGTTCCAGCTCGCGTCGGGTCGCTTCGCCGCGCGAAACGCGCCGAGCAGACCCCGGTAGGCCTCCGCGTCGCGCGGCTGGCTGCGAATCGCCAGCCGGAGCTGCTCGATGGCGCTCGCGTGGTCCCCGGTCTGGGACGCGGCGCTCGCGAGCTCGAGCGCTCGAGTCCGCTCGCCGGAGCTCGGCGCGCTGTCGCCTGCGAACGCCTCGGGCGGCGGCGCCTCCGAAGGCGCGCGCGGCGGCGGAATCGACGGTAGCGACCCCGACGCGGCGGCGGGGCGCAAGAGCTCGAACGAGCCCGCGCCGCGGAAATGTTCGACGGCCGGCAGCTCGGCGAACATCGACTCCTCCGCGCGCATCGCCGCGTACAATCCGTCGGCGCCGAGCGGCTCGCTCTTCACGGACTGCCAGTCGAGGACGAGCTCGAGCAGGCTCGTGAACGGTGATCGCCCGCTCGTCTCCGGCTCGGGCCGGTTCGCGACCAGGAGGTGCGTCGCCGCGTCGGGCGAGAACAGGCCCGCCGCGAGCGCCTGCACCGCTGCCTGCGGCGGCTGCTCGGCGTCGAACGCCGTGATCGTGTCGAGCACGGCGAAGGAGCTCCGGCTCTTCTCGGTCAGCACGCGCTTCAGGCGCTTGAGCGAAAAGGCGCTGAGCCGCTCGCCGTCGAGCAAGAGCGCCGGCCCGCGCTCGTCGGAGACCACCACGTAACCCGCGAAGTAGAAGAAGAGCTGCTCGATCGGCTCGGTGATGTCCGAGAGCACCTGTTCGATCGCCTCGCCGAGGCGCCGTTCGGCGCGGAAGGCCATCACCGAAAAGCCCGCGTCGGGTTCCGAGAGGCGCTGGCCGAGAAGCTCGAGGTCGACCTCGGCGCTCGGCAGATCGGCGAGCTCCGAAGACGTGGCGTACGAGGAAGCCGCAAGGAGTGCGAGGCGCATGAACGAACGCAGCCCCTCGTAGCACAGCCTCATGCGCCTGTCGGTAACGAGAGGTGAGAGGCCCGCCTACATCGACACACCGCGCCCCGTTTCGTGACCGAAACTCTCACGGGTGAGCGTCTCCAGCAGAAGTGAACAGACTCGATCCTGTCTCGACGAGAGACGACGCTTTGCAGTCTGCACCTACACTTCCAGTGGAGTGGAAGCGTGATGGTCGGAACGGTATTGATTGCGAGCCGTTCGAGGGCGCGCCACCATCAATAGGATCCATGATTGCGTTTGGTGCGCGGTCGGCTGCTTGCGTGGGATTCCTGTCCGCCGTCCTCATGGGATGTGGGACCGGCGGAGGTCCGCAGAACGAACGGCCCGGCGCGAGCGGGAGCGCCAGCGGCGCGAGCGGAGGCTCGACGGCGAGCGGCGGTTCGGGCAGCGGCGGCCGAGCCGGCGGTCTCGGCGTCGGTGGAAGTCAGACCGCGGGCAGCGGCGCGGACGCCGGAAGCGCGGGGTCGATCGTCGCGGGCAGCGGTGGCGTGCTTCCGCCCGACGAGCTCCCGAACGAGGCCTTGTTGCCCGCGCGCATCCGGCGCCTCACGAACGAGGAATACGCGTGGTCGGTGCGCGCGCTCCTGAACGACGAGCCGCCGCTCGAGATCAACTTTCCGCCGGACTCGCGCCAGGACGGCTTCACGCGCAACGACACGCAGCGGGTCGACGCCGTGCTCGCGAAGCAGCTCGACGCGAGCGCGCAGATCCTGGCGTCGCGCGCGAAAGAGCGGGCGGGCGAGCTCACCGGCTGCGGCGAGACCGACGGCAGCGAAGCCTGCGCGCAGACCTTCATC
>DASXWF010000724.1:0-4278 GCA_036503835.1 Polyangiaceae bacterium
CGGGTGGCACGGGTGGCACGAGCGGGACGGGCGGTACCGGCACCGCGGGCTATCCGAATCTGGTCGTCGCGTTCATCGGAGATCAGGGCAGGAACGAGGACGCCATCGCCGTCGTCGATCTGATCCGCGACGAGGGCGCCCAGGCCGTGGTCCACAACGGGGACCTCGACTACGCCGACACGCCGTCCATCTTCCTGGATCTGATCAACACTCGCCTCGGCTCCTCCTTCCCGTACTTTGCGGTGCTCGGAAATCACGAAGAGGCGGCGCACGGCACCTACGCGACGGCCCTCGCCGACCGCGCGAACGGCATCCCGGAGATGCGCGACAACTGCAGCGGAACGCAAGGCTACGAGACGAGCTGCAATTTCCGCGGCGTTCGCATCGTTCAATCGTGCGTCGGGCTCGGCGGCATCGTTCAGGCGATGTGCGGCAAGGACGCCACGCGCCCCATCGACCACATTCGCAGCTCGCTCCAGAACGACGACTCGATCTGGTCCGTGTGCAATTGGCACAAGGTCCAGTCGCAAATGACGGTCGGGGACAACCCCGACGAGGCCGGGTGGCAGGCCTATCGGGCGTGCATGGAGGAGGGCGCGATCATCATCACCGCACACAACCACACCTACTCGCGCTCCTACACGCTCACCGACATCGACAACACGAACGTGGCCGCGAACAAGGGCAAGATCGGGACCGCGCAGGCGATGCAGGTCGGACCCGGCAGGACGTTCGTGCTGGTGACCGGGATCGGCGGGCGCGGTCTGTATGCGGCGAAGGGTGGAGCCGGCCCCGAGGCGTGGTGGGCGAGTTACTTCACCGACGAGCTGTGGCTGGAGAGCGGCGCGACGCAGCCGATTCAGCGCACGGGTCGGCAGGGCGCGCTCTTCATCAAATTCAACGTCGGCGGTGATCCCCGCCGCGCGGAAGGTTGGGTGAAGAACATCGCGACCCCGCGCGAGCTCATGGATACCTTCACGATTCAGGCGCTCTGAGCGACACCCGGGCGCGCTACCGCCCGACTTCGAACTCGAGAATGCCGATCGGATCCGTCTCGAACACTCCCGTCACGAGCAGGCGCCGGGCGATTTCCTCGCGGTCGAGCCCGGCGTCTTCCATGCTCTCACGAGCTCTTTCCGGATCGACTTCGAGACCCGGCAGGTGTTCGGTGCATTCGTAACGCGTGCCCGTGCGCGTGCACGTTCCGCTGCCTTGTTCGGCCGTTACGTCGAAGGAGGCGGCACCTTCCTCGTAGTCGCCTTCGAGGTCGATGTCCTCGCTGTCGCCGCTGAGCCACTCGGGGAATGGGTAGCTGATCGTCACGCGCCCGCCGTCCCGCTCGAACTCCACTTCGTCCACCGGGTAGCGCGCCCACGGCTCGAGCTCTGCCGTGACGGGGACGCGGTAGATCGCCGAGCCCGACGCCTCCGTCCCCGTGCCTGCGGCGCCCGCCATACCGCGCGGCACGCCGTCCCCGGTGCTTCCCGAGCCGCACGCCGGCGCCACGACGACGGCGAGGAGCAAGATCGACGAAGCCGCTCTCATGACGATGATCCGGACAAACGATAGCGCGTATTTTTACCCTTACCGTCGCGCTGGACGGCTCCCTGCTCGACATGCTCGCGCAGGCGCCGGAGCGCCGTCATCTCCGAAACCTTCAGGTGCGAGGCGATCTCGCTGCTCGAGGCGGGACCATTCGCCGCCAGCAACGCGAGCACGCCGTCGCGCCCCGCCGCCGCGGGCAGCAAGCTATGCCGCGCGAGCACGCCGGAAGGGGCGCGCGCGGCTCGCACGGCCGGGGACGACGAGGCCGGCAGGGAATCATCGAAGGGATTTTGCACCTCGACGCCGGGAGCGAGGCGATATCCGCCCTGGGAGGCCTCGATCCAGTGGCCGCGCACGCCGAGCTGAGCACGAACCCGGCTCACGGCCGTGTGAATCACCGGATCGTGTGTCTCCGGCCGGTACACTCCGAGTCCCCAAATCCGCGCGAGCAACTCTTCCTTCGGATGCAGCGCGCCGTCCGACAGCGCACCCAGAAACCGCACGATCCCTTCGGGCGGATCGGGGATCACGCTGACGTTGCCGTGATCCTCGACGATCAGACGCCGGCCGAACACCATCAGGCGCCGGCCCGGACCGCGCCCGAGCGAAAGCGGAATGAGGCCCCAATGTCCGGTCGCGATCAGCCGCTCGGCGAGCTCGCGCGACGGGCGCAAGCAAGCGACGTACAGCGCACCCAGACGATCTTCCTCCAAGGTCTCGACGCCGGGCGCCACGACGGGCTCTTCCGGGCATTCGGCCCGAACGCTGCGCAGCCACAGGCGCTCGATCCCGGATTCTCGATGCAACGCGATGAGCGCGGAGCGCACGCGCGCCGCTTCTTCCGCGCTCTCGGTCGAGGTAAGCTCCATGCAGAGCAGGTCCACCTCGAGGGCGATGTCGTGCCGCGTCGAGAGCAGCGCGCGCGCCTCGCTCACGAAGGGCTGCATGCTGGCCCGGCCGTAGCGGAGGCGCGCGACCGCGGCGCAGGCCAACAGAAAGCGGATCCGCGCGCGCGCGTCCCCGCCGTCCGGCACGTGTTCCCTGCCGAGCTCCTCGAGCAAGCCCCACGCGGCGTTCCCGTCACCGGCGAGGGCGGCTTGCACGGTGAGCTCGATCCGCAGCGAGCGCTGCGAGTACGAATCCTCCGGACGAGCCTTCCCGAGCGCGCATTCGAGCTCGCGCATCGCCTCGCGCGCGGGCACCACGCCGAAGCGCGCCCGGTAGATCGCGATCGCGCAGTCGAGCGCTCCGATGTTGCCTGGTAGCCGCAGTGATCCCGCCAGAGTGCGCGCCGTCTCCAGCAACGACAGGCCGCTCTTGATTTGCCCGAGTTGCACGAGCGTATGCCCGCGTAGATCGGTGGCGAGCAGCCGGCCGTACGCGAAATCAGCCACGAACCCTTGCTCGAGGGCATGGAGCGCAAGGCGTGCCGCCTTCGGCAGGCGTCCGGTGAAGTAGCGGTAGCAGCCGAGGCCCTGGAACACGTAGAAGCGCGCGAGCGGCGAGTCACCCCTGAGCCGCGCGTTCTGCAAGAATTCGCGCCGCGCGTCGTCGAGCCGGCCTGCACGGCAGTAGGCGACCCCGAGGAAGAACCGAGCGGCGACGACGCGTGCGTCGTGCGGCAGCGTGAGTCGCCTCGTCCGGCTCGAGAAGAGCGCCCGCGCTTCTTCCAGCCGTCCGCTGAAGGCGAGCGCGCCGACCACGAACGGTAGCTCCTGGAGCGCCGGGGCCGGAGCGCCGGCGTCGACGCAGTCGCGCGTGATGGCCGCGTAGTTGCCGGCGTAGAACTTCGCTTCCACCGACGAGCGCTCGCCGCGCTTCGACTTTCCACGAGGGGGCATGAGCGGCCGCTGCGACCAATGTAGCATCGCGGGCAGGCCGGAAAACGGCTCGGAAACGGCTGAGAGCATCGGCCTCGCGCGTGCTCAGGGCAGAAGAATGCGGCCCGGCGCGTCGTTTCGGCCCTGCTCGGTGTGGCACGAATTGCAGTCGCCCGTGTTCTGCGGTGTCAGCATCGTGCGCTCGCGCCCACCGGCAACGACTTTGGCTCGGATCGGAAAACGAACCTGCGGAGTGTCGTCCTCGTCCTCGTCGTCGTCTTCTTCGCGGGCGAGTAGCGAGAAGTTTCCCGTTCGTTCGAGCGGCAACGTGAACGTCGCTCCGCTCGCGTCGGTGATGACCACGTGCGCGTCGCTCGACGTGCCGTCCACGCCGTAGCAGAGGTCTTCTTCGTGCAGAGTCGGGAAGACGGTGCCGCCGATCTGGAGGATCGGTTCGTCTTCCTCCTCGAGATGACAGGTGATGCAAGCGCGTCCGGGGTTCATCCAGGGGCCTTCTTCGTCGAGCCCGCCGTTGTTGTCGTCGTCCTCGGGATCCCAATGCTTGCCGCTCGTGCAGATCACCTCCGCGGGCGGCGGAGGTTCGGGATTCATGCCACCCGCGCCCGCGGTTCCCGGCTCCTCGCCGCTGCCGCAGTCACCCGGCGGCAGCCCCGCGTCGATCCAAGCCTGAAACAGACCGATCTCGCCGGCGGGCACGGTGGGCACGGTCCCGGGCGGCATCGGGTCGTCGCTCGACTGCATGCGAGCGACGGCGAGCACGGCCACCGCCGTTCCGGGATCCGAACGCGCCGGCGCCGTCAGATCCGCGTAGCTCATGAGCGGCATCGGCGCGCCGGCCCGCGGGGGCGAGCCGTGGCAACCACGGCACCACGACGCGAGCACCGCGTCGATC
>DASXWF010000725.1:0-6156 GCA_036503835.1 Polyangiaceae bacterium
AAAGCGAGCGCTGGCTGGCCGTCGTGCACGAGGTCGCGCACTTCCCGGCCGGTCGCGTCTACACGCATCGCTTCGTCGAGCTCGATCGGCGCTTCCGGCTCGTGGCCGCGAGCGCCCCCTTCCGCTTCGATCACCGCGGCATCGAATACGCGGCCGGGCTCTGCTTGCTCGGGGAAGATCGCTTGCTCGTGACGTACGGCTGGAACGAGTGCGAGGCGCGCTGGGTCGAGCTCAGCTTGTCGGGGGTGCTCGCGCGGCTCCGCGCGCTCCCCCACCCAGTCCGTTCACACGAGCTCGATCGAGTAGGGCGCGTCCCAGAGCGAGACGCCCTCGTCCCGTAGCCAGCGCCCTTCGCCGATCCGGTCCACGTCGCGCCGGCGGAGCTCGATGCGCGGCGGGTGGCTCGACTGAATCGCCGGCCAGCCGCGCACGTCGCGCAGCGCGGCTCGGTACTCCACGCGCAGCCAGTGGCGCAGCACCGACGCGAGCGCGCGCAGCGCCGGGCGCCAGCGTTCGGGAGCGTTGACGGCGTCGATCTCCGCGATCGCATCGAGCGTCGCCGAATCGAGCTCCTCCGCCAGCTCGAGCGCGGGCTGCACCCGCGGCGCCCGCCGCGCCAAGTTGCGCACGAACCAGGGAATGACGGAATGAGGATCCGGGGCCTCTCGGGTATCGCAGACGATGCCGGAGCCCGAGACGAGCGCGCGCTCATCGCCGAGCGGCACGAGCCGGAACTCTCCGTCCAGGTATCCGGAGCGCTCCGCGAACGCGAGCGCGAGCGCGTGCAGCGGCTCCGGATCGGCTTCCTCGAGCGCCTGCGAGAAGCGCGCGGCCTGCCCGGGTCGTTCGCCGGCGAACAACAGCAAGAGCGCGTCGCCTGGCGGGACGGTCGCCGCTTCGAGCGCGCGGCCGAGCGCCCAGCGCACCGCTCCGGCGAGGCGCCGCTCGGGATACGCCGCGTCGAGCTCGAGTTTCATCCGCGCGAAGCTCGCGGACCAGAACACGAGCCCACCCGCCGACGAGACGCGGCGCTCCTCGGCCGGGGAGCGCTCGAGCTTCGCGGCGAGCTCTTCCGCGCTGACACCCGTCCCGCGCGCGGGTGGCCAGCTCTCGAAGAGCAAGGCCAGCAATGAGACCAGTCGCTGCTCGCGCGACCACTCCGCGGGCAGGCCGTGCCACGCCGCGCGCAGGCGCTCGAGCACGTCGTCCGGCAGCTCGCCGAGCACCACGTCGCGAAACTCGGCCGCCCGGGCCTCGAGCGCGCGCAGCACCCCCGGCAGTACCGCGGCCGGCGCCCCCCCGAACGCACCGAAATCGTCCCGAGCGAGCGCGGCGGCCACGTCCGCGACGAAGCGCGGACCGCGCTCGAGACACGCGCGCCAAGCGTCTTCGAGCGTGGTGCCCCAGTCGCTGAACGCCGTGAATGGAAAGCTCCCGGCGCACCCTCGAAAGACGGCGGCGAGATACGCAGCCCGACCTTCGGCCTCGGACGCGTACCAGGCGGCGTTTGCGCTCGTCGTTCGCTCGGCGCGCGCTCGGGCGACGATGGCCCGCAAGAAGGTGCGAAGCTCGTCGCGGAGCGCGGGCCCGAAACTCCCTCCGCCGAGCTTCCTGAGCAACAGGGAGAGCTCGACTTTGCCGAGAACGACGAGCTCGTCGCCGAGCTCGTCGCCGAGCTGCTGCAGGACCTCCGGGAGAACGCGCTCGCCCTCACGCAGCGCTTCGATGCCCGTGGAGGCGTCGGTGGCCCGAACCGCGATCCGCAGGCGCTTGACGTGAACGTCCGACAACGCTCCATCTTACCTGCATCTCGTTTTCAAGAAATAGTCCCTGGCGCGGGGCGCGCGAGAAGCGCTCGACGGCTCGCTGCTCGGCGGGTAACGTGGGGAACGAGGACGTGATGTCGTCTCACGACGTTGGTGGATCGCGGGGGCTCGCGCTCGAGCGCTGGCAGGGCGCGGCGCAGCGCCTCGGGCTCGATCCCGTCGCCGCGGAGTGCGGAGCGCTGCTGCTCGCCTCCGAGCTCGACCTCGAGCTCAGCGCGCGTCTGCTCGGCGAGCACGCACAGCGCGTCGCCGTGCGGCGGGTGGACATCGTGCGCGCCTTGGAGCCGAAGCTCGGCCGAGACGCCGTTCTCGCGGCGCTCGCGGGACTCGAGGCGCGTGGTGTCGTCACGCCCTTCCCGGCCTACGCCGGTCCATGGCTGCTCGCCGAGCTCGAGCTCGCTCGCCCGGTCCGTCTCTTCTGCATGGGCGCGACGCGGCGGGCGAGCGCCGCGAGCGCGTACTCCGCGCTGCCTCGCGTCGCCGAGCTGCTCGAGCGCACGATGCGCTCCTGCCGCGCTCGCCCGCAGGCACACCTGATCGTGATCCGCGGTCAGCGCGGCAGCGGGCGCGACGCGCTGCTCGCGGAGCTGTTGCGCCTGCTCGGGGTCGAGCCGCTGCAGAAGACCGTGTTCGAGCTCCGTCAGACGGCAGATCCGCTCGAGCCGGAGCTGTCCGGCGCCGCGCCGGTCTGGGACGCGCGGCGCGCCGACATCGCGCCGGAGGACTACGACGTCGCGCGCCGCTGGCTCGGGCGCAGCACCACCGTCAGCGTTGCGCTGTTGGATCCACATCACGACTGCCCGGACGTCGACGGCAGGCTCGCGTTGCAGCTCTCTGCGGATCCGCGCACGCTCGGCGAGCGCCTCTTCGGTTGGAACGCCGCGCTGGAGAGAGCGGGGGTCACTCACCCCGACGTCCTCGCAGCCGCTCGCAGGCTCGCGGAACGAACGCGGGCCGGTCAGGGTTTCGCCGAGCGCGCGGTCGCGGCCGCCGGCCTGGAAGCGGCCGCGACCGCGGATTATGCCGTGACCCGACTGGAGGAGGAGCTGCACGCGCTGATCCAGCCGTCGACCCTGCGGGGCATCGCCGTCGAGCGCTCGGAAGTGCCCCTGTCGCGCGTGATCGCCGCCGAGCGTGTGACCTCGGCGCTCGAGCGCTTGATCCTGTTGTGCTCGTCGTACGTCGCGGTCCCGACCCCGGGTCGGTACGGCGTGAAGGCGCTCTTTTTCGGTCCCTCGGGGACCGGCAAGACGCTGGCCGCCCGCGCGATCGCTTGTTCGGTCGGGCGCGTTCTGTTTCGTGTGGACCTCGCCTCGGTCGTGTCGAAATGGATCGGCGAAACAGAACGAAATCTTCGTGACGCGATGGCGGCGGCGGAGGCCGCCGGCGCCGTGCTCCTCTTCGACGAGGGCGACGCGCTCTTCGGCAAGCGCGGCGAGGTTTCGAAGGGCACGGACCGCTACGCGAACATGGAGGTTTCCTACCTTCTCCAGGCGATCGAAGCGTACGAAGGCATCGCGATCGTCACCACGAACCTCCGGAGCAACGTGGATCAGGCGTTCGAGCGCCGCTTCGACACGAGCGTCGATTTTTCACTGCCGGAGAGCGACGAACGAGCGGCGATCTGGCGGCAGGAGCTCGGTGAGGCCGGGAGCGAGCTCTCCCCCGCGTTCGTTTCGCAAGTCGCGCGGCAAGCCGAGCTGAGCGGCGGAAGCATCGCCTCGGCCGCGCGCTTCGCGCGGGTGATCGCGGCCGGACGCGGCGCGTCGTGCGCGTTGTCGGAGGACGTTCAGCTCGCCGTTCATGCCGAGTTTTTGAAGCTCGGGTCGACGGTTCGCGCGCACAACTGGTCGCGCGCTCCGACTCGAAGAAGCTGACCCGCGGTCGACTCGCGTGTCGGGTTTTTCGGACGGAGATTTTTCGTTCGCTCGCGCCGAAATCCCCGGAACAAGTCTGGGTCATTACGGCTTGACACGGGTGCATGGAGTGAGGCTTTCTGCGACTAGCGGAGAGGTCAGTCGGAACGGAAGGGTAACGACAGGGAAGGGTGGTGTACGATGCAGGGCAAGGATCGGTCGGTTGGGGTCGGCGACACGGTGATCGGCGAGGTGTTGGTGGAGCTCAGGACGATCGACCATCGATCGCGCTGGGACCGGACGCTCGCGATTGGAAAACTGATCTTCGTGCGGTTTTTTCAGGAGGACGAGCGGCGCTGGCAGACGCGCCAGCGCAACAAGAACGAGTCGATCCGCCGCCTGGCGGCCAAGCCCGACTGCCCTTACGGTAAGTCGATGCTGACGCAGGCGGTGGGGGTCTACCTGTTTTGTCTGGCCCATCGCGAGATCGAGTACGCCGAGCCGCTCACCCCGACGCACGTCGGCAGCGTGCTCGGGCTCGAATCACAGGAGGCCGTGCGGTTGCTGGAGACCGGGCGCACGCGAGCCTGGAGCGCTCGTGAGATCGCGGCGGCGGCGACTCGCATCCGCCGATCGCAAGGCGAGCGCCGGGGTCGCCCGCAGTCGCAATCCGCGCAGAAGGCCGAGACTTGGGTGCGCCGCGCGCTCGCTGCGCTGCACAACGTGAACGAAAGCCTCGAGCAAGCGGGTCCCCCGTCCGACGCTCATCGAACGCTGCTCGCCGACTATTACGTCCGACTCGAGCGGGAGCTCGCACAGCTGCGTTCGCGACTCGCGCTGCAACCCTCGCTCGTCGTGGTCAAGCCGGCCCCGCCCGTGGCTCGCGCCGAGCCGGCCTGACGGACGCCGGCGCTCAACCACCCGCGCGAAGCAGTCGCTGTCGCGAAGCTCCGAGATTCGCCTCGACGCGGCGCACCTGATCCGCGGGCAGCCGTCGCTCGCCGAGGAGCCTTTCGTTCAGCGCGATCGCCTCCTCGTCGCGACCGACGTGGTAAGCGGAGATGGCCCACTCGTCGAGCGCCATCCAGTCGTAGACCGAGCGGCTCACGAACAGGCGGTCATCCGGCAGCGCCAGCGACGCCGCGAGCTTGGCGAACACGTACGCGGACGAATACCGCTCCCGCAGGCGGCAATGGTGGGCGAGCTGATAGGGAGCTTCGGCGCGCGCCGGCCTCGCGCGGCACGCGGCCAGAAACGCGCTCGTCACGGCATGGGCCGGCCGGTTCAAGCGCCAGCGCAGGCAGGCGACCTGGTACAGGCTGTACCAGCGCTCCTCTTCCCAACCGCCCAGCGCCGCGCGCGTCGCGTAGGTCTGCTCGGCCTCGTCGAGCAGGCCGGCGTCGCGGTAACTCTGCGCGAGGTAGAAGAGGTTGCGAGGATGGCCGGGCTCCGCGCGCAGGGCCTCTTCGAGGATTGCGGCGTCCCGGCGGTACGAGGACCGGTCGAGCGACCGCGCGCCGCCGCTCAGGAACAGGTAGCGAACACCCTCGAGCCGCGGCGTCGGACCGGCGGTCTCGCACACCGCGTACTCGTGCAGAACGCCTTCGTAGCGCCACGGCAACGCCGTGCGAAACAAGTGCGCGCGCTCGTACACCAGGTCGCCGTGGAAGACGGGCAGCGTGTAGCCGTCGGCGCCGAGCTCGCGCGGCAGCTTCGCGGGCTCGATTTCGAGCGCGTCGTCGGCGTCGATCACGAGCGCGTAAGCTCCGCGCCCGCGCGCGAGCTCGAGAGACTCCGTGCGGTTGTGCCCGAAGTTTTTCCACGGACGAAATACGTACTCGCCCGGTAGGCCGGCCAGCGCGTTGCGCGCGACGCGCTCGGTCGCGTCCGTGGAGCCGGTATCGACGATCACCCACGACGAGAGCAGCGGCCGTACCGACAGCAAGCAGCGTTCGATGACGTGCGCCTCGTTCTTCACGATCATCGCCAGGCAGATCCTGGAGCCGAGCGGCGGAGTCACTGCCTGCACCCACTCCCGAGCATTCGGATCACCACCTAAAGGACGACTCGAGTATAGTCGAACTCGGAGGACGATCAGCGTGGCGAAACCGCTCCCCAAACGCTTGCGCATCCCTTTGCCCGTGAAGATGTCACGTCCCATGGGCCTCGGTGACGTCGTCAAGCACGTCACGAGCGCCGTCGGCATCAAGCCCTGCTCGGGCTGTCAGCGCCGGGCGGAGGCGCTGAACCGGTTCGCGCAGTTCGAGGGCCGCCGCGGCAGGCCGCGCTAGCGGATTTCCGAGCTGTCCCGTCCGGCGCGGTGATAGAGGTGCCAGATACGGGGGTGAGGATGGGTCCGGCGAGCTTGGCAGGGAGCACAGGGCACCGAGAGCGCAACGGGAACGGCGCCGAGCTGCGCGCACCGGATGTCGTGTCGGAGGCGCGCGAGGGAGTCCTCTCGTCCGGTCGGTTCT
>DASXWF010000726.1:0-2165 GCA_036503835.1 Polyangiaceae bacterium
AGCAGCAGGCCGACGGCCGTGGTGGGAGCTGCCCACACCTTTCCGGCGAGGCCAGCGAGGCGCGCAACAGTCCAGTTTGGGTCAGTCGACATGTCGCTCCTTCCATGCGACGTTCACGCGAGCGAGGTCTCCCATGTATCACGCCGGAAATCGAGCGCTGCAGCAGCAGTTCGGCAGCACGGCGCTGGCCGATCGTCTGTTCGAAAAGCTGCACCGGGAGCGCTTCAGCGACGCGGACAAGCAGTTCATCGAGAGCCTGGGCTTCTTCTTTCTGGCCACCGCCGACGCCGAAGGCCGGCCCGATTGCTCCTTCAAGGGCGGCGCGCCCGGCTTCGCGCGCGTCATCGATCCGGAGCTGTTGGTCTTTCCGGACTACGACGGCAACGGCATGTTCAAGAGTCTGGGCAACATCACGGCCAACCCGAACGTCGGGCTGCTGTTCATCGCCATGCAAGCCGCGCCCAAGCGGCTGCGTGTCAACGGCAGCGCGCAGCTCGTGTTCGACGATCCACTGCTGTCCGAGTTCGAAGGGGCGCAGGCGCTGATCCGCGTCACCCCGCGCCACATCTTCCCCAACTGTCCGCGCTACATTCCGGACCTGAAGACGGGCGAGCCTTCCGCGTATGTTCCCTGCGCTGGCGTCGAGCGCAAGGAGCCAGCGTGGAAGGGCTTCGACGACTTCCGCGAGGTGGTGCCGCCGCGCCGCGCTTGAGCCGAGAGCGCGGGCCCGCGCTCAGCCGGCCTCCTCTTCGTCGCCGATCCCCGCGAGCAGCTCCGGACACTCCTGCTCGATCTTCCGACAGGCGGGCGGCGGCTGCGCGTCGAAGTCGAGCTCTTCCCCGGCACGCGCGCAGGAAGCCGACGCGATCTCACGCTCGACGGCGTCGACGTAGGCCTTCATGCACGTCTCGAACTCGCTGACCGTCACCGTTTCGCAGGACGTGACGAGCTCGTCCGCGTCGGCGCACGCGTCTTCTTCCTCTTCTTCTCCTGGCTCCGGGTCGATGGGATCCGCCTTCACGCATTCGTCGACCAGCGCGTCGCAGCTCTGCTCGTCGGTGGTCAAGCTGATCGCGAGGGCCGTACACAGCTGCTTCTTGCTCGGTTGAATCGAGCTCGCCTGCTCCTCGATCCACTCGCAGACCTTTTCGGCTTCCGAGGCGGTGACGTCGGAGAGCGCCTTGCTTCCGCTCACGCCGGAGCCGTTCGAGCCGCCGTCGTCGCCGCAAGCCAACGCACCGCTCAGGGAGAGAACCGCGAGCACACCGGGGAGAGTCGTCTTGAACTGGTTCATGGGCGCATCAACGCGGCGCTGCCAGCCCGATATTCCTGCCCGGGTGCGCGCGTGGAACGCGCGGCCGAAAGTGAATTTTTAGGAAGCGTTAGCGACGGCTTAGGAACCGCGAGGCGCCTCGGAACGCTACGAAGTAGCCCATGTTCACGACGAAGAGATTGCGCGTGCCTTGTCTCACCAGCCTGCTCCTGCTCGCGGCCTGTCCGGAGGCCGAACCCCAAGAAGAACCCGATCACGAGCGCGATGCCGCGCCGAGCGAGCCCGACGCCGACGAGCCCCGGCGCCCGGATGCGGAGGCCGCGCGCAGCGACGCCGGCACGACGCATCCGAACGACGCCGGCGCGGCACCCGCCGAAGATGCGGCCGCCGAGCCCGACGCCGAGAGCGATCAGCCGAGCGCGGTGCGCAGTGCGCGCCTGTTCCTGCGCACGCCGGAGCCCGACAACACCTCCGCGCCCAGCGTGGAGTTGGACCGCGCAGGCAACGTGCACGCCGTCTTCCCGGCGTATGCGGGCGGCGGCGCGTACTACACGTTCTGCGCCAGCGGCGGCGAGTGCGACGAGGCCGGCGACTTCGAGGTGGTGCAGTTCGACACCGAAGGGACGGTGGGCAATGCCATGCTGGCGCTGAGCGCCGACGGCAAGCCGCGCGTGCTGCTCTCGAGCTACCTGAGCGTGTATTGGGGCGCCTGCGATCAGGCGTGCGGCGAGCGCGCGAGCTGGCGCTTCGCAAAGATCCTCGATCACGGCGGCGATCGCGCCGTCAGCGGCGAGGCGCTGGCGCTCGACCCCCAGGGGCGCCCGCGCTTCCTGATTCACACTTACCGCGCGCTGTTCGGCATCGGCCAGAAGCCACCCGAGACCTTGCTCGC
>DASXWF010000727.1:0-1596 GCA_036503835.1 Polyangiaceae bacterium
AGGCGCGGGTGCGCGTGGTCTCGCTGCTCGGACGCCTCGCCGACGCGCGTGCAGCCGAGGCGCTCCGCGCGGCGCTGTCCGATCCGGAGCCGCGCGTCCAGCGGCGCGCGGCGAGCGCGCTCGGCCGGCTGCCGGAGAGCCCGGAGACGGAGAGCGCGCTGCTCGAGGCCTTCGGCGCGGCCGAGCTCAGCGAGCGGCGCGCGATCGCCGAGGCGCTCGGCAAGGTGGGCGGCGAGCGGGCGCACGCGCTGCTCGGCGGAATTTCCCCTGCGGATCCCGAGCTCGCGCGCCGCGTGAAGAACGCGCTGCTCCTGCTCGAGCGGCGCGCGAGCCGCGGACAGGAGTGCCGCATCGTCACCGACCGCGCGCTCGAGCGCCGCGGGCGACTCCTCGTCCGCTGCCGTGCGGGGCTCGCCGAGCTGCTCGCCGAGGAGCTCCAGCCGCTCGGCTCGCCGCGCGTGGCGGGCGCCGCGCTCGTCGAGCTCGATTTCGGCGGGCCGCTCGCCGAGCTCTTCCGCGCGCGCATCGCGCTCGAATGGGGTTTTCGGGTCGACCTCGCACGAAACACGGAGCTCGCCGCCGCGGTCGCGGCGGCTCTCGAGGGCTCCGCAGCGCGCGGCGTGCTTTCGCGCTGGACCGCCGGGCGGCCCCGGTTTCGCCTCGAATTCGCGAGCGGTGGACCCGCGCGCGCGCGCGTCTTCCGCGTCGCCCACGAGTTGTCGCAGAAGCTGCCCGAGCTCGTGAACGATCCGCGCGGCGCGAGCTGGACGTTCGTCGTGGTCGATGACGTGCCCGATCCGCACCTCGTGCTCGTCCCACGCGGCTTTTCGGATCCGCGCTTCGCCTACCGCCGGCGCGATGTGCCCGCCGCCTCCCATCCGACCGTCGCCGCGGCGCTCGCGCGCGCGGCGGGTCCGCGTCCCGGCGACCGCGTTTGGGATCCTTTCGTGGGCAGCGGACTCGAGCTCGTCGAGCGCGCCCGGCTCGGCCCCGCCGCCGCTCTCACCGGCTCCGACATCGATCCGGAGGCCCTCGGGGCAGCACGCGAGAATCTCGACGCGGCCGGTGTCCGCGCGACCCTCGTCCTCGGCGACGCCGCGCGCCACGAGCCGGGTCCGACGTCGCTCATCCTCACCAATCCCCCGATGGGCAGGCGGCTGGTCCGTGACCGGAGCCTCGGCACTCTGCTCGATCGTTTCGTCGAACACGCCTCCCGCGTGCTCGAGCCCGGCGGGCGGCTGGTCTGGCTGTCCCCTCTCCCCCGAAACACCCGGGAGCGAGCCAATTCCAGCGGCCTCGAATTTCAGACCGGCCAACCGGTTGATCTCGGCGGATTCGAAGTCGAACTCCAAATATTTCGGAGGCCGTTTCCTAAATCCAGAAACCAATCTGGGCGTTCTTGACGTATGGCCGGCGGGAGTTAGTGACTCGCCAGTCAGTGACCCGCTGGTCAGCCATCGAGAAACCCCTGCCATGCCCCGCCCGAGTGATCCTTCTGCCCGCGCCCGCCTGCTCGCGGGTGCGCGCCGCGTGTTCCTGGAGCACGGGCTGGATCGCGCCAAGGTGGAGGACATCACCCAGGCCGCGGGGCTTTCG
>DASXWF010000728.1:0-2288 GCA_036503835.1 Polyangiaceae bacterium
GGCTTGCAGAGCGCTGCGCGCCGGCGTCCGTCCCGGTGCTCGCGCCGCCCGCGGCCTGCTTGGCCGGCCCCACGGAATCACTCGCGCTCGACTTGCAGCCGAGGGCGAGGACCGTGAGCAGCAAAAGCGCGGAGGAGCCTCGCATCGAGCCTTGGGTTACAGTGCCGCGCGGTGCAAGTCGAGCTCATCGCGACAGCAAGCGCTCGCGCGAGAATGCCTGCCCGATTGGCCCGCGGACGGCCGATTTTCTCGATCGACTCAAGGAGGCGCCACCGGCGTCGCGCTTTCGGATCCATCCGGTTGACTATCGCCTGGCACCGACGACGAAAAATGCGGCCCGGATGGTCCATTTCTTTCGCTCGAGATACTGGGAGGGATCGTGCCAGGCCTATCTCGAAGCGTGGCAATCTTGCTCGTAGGCTCGGGGTCCGCCTGCGGCGGGTCGGAGTTCAGCGCTCGTGGCGAAGCAAGCGGCGGACCGCCGGAACAGGCACCAGGCGGCTCCGTGAACGGCGGCACGTCCGCGAGCGGCGGTGATGGCGCGTCCGTAGGCGGTTCGAAGCCGGACTCATCGCGCGGCGGCGACGTCGGTCGTCCGCCTGAAGAGACACCCTCGGGCGACGGTGGAAGCGCGACCGGAGGCGCCGAAGAAAACGAGGACAGCGGCGGCTCGGGTGGCTCGGATACCGATGGCCCGGACCCGAACGGCGGCACAGGCGCAGGCGGTACGAATTCCGCGGGTGCGTCGACGGGCGGCTCGAACACCGGCGGCTCGAATACCGCCGGCTCGAATACCGCCGGCTCGAACACCGGTGGCTCGAGCGAAGACGCAGGCGGCAGCGGGGGCATCGCCGGAGGCGGCGGTACGATGATTGGCGGCTGCGAAAATCAACTCCTGGCCAACGCCGACTTCGACGCAGGCCCGACCGCCAGTTGGCGCGAGGAGACCACCCTGCCCGAGCCGCGCGAAATCATCCTGCACCGCAGCAACGGCGAGCTCGCAGCCGAGGATGTGGCGCCCGACTCCGGCGACTTCCTCGCCCGGCTCGGCGGCATCGAAGACAACGAATGGAGCCAGTACTTCGTCCTCCTACGCCAGGACGTCACCATTCCCGAGGACGCTCACACCCTCACCCTCACGGGCCGCTACTGGATCAAAACCGAAGACGACCCCGACATCGAGTACGACGAGGCCCTGCTCGAATTCGAAGACGCCGACGAAACCATCTGGCCCGCGCGCCGTCTCACCAACCGCGACCACACCACCGGCTGGACATCATTCCAGCACTCCACCTCGGATCTCGATCGACTCCGAGGGCGGACAATCGTCTTTCTCGCGTACTCCCGCACCGATTTCACGGGCAAGACGACCTTCTTCTTGGATTCGCTGAGAGTCGAAGCACGGTGTGAGCCGTGACATGCCTGCGAGGCGTTCGGTTTCGTGATCATCTTTCTTCTTGCGTTGGCGACCCTGGGCTCCGCGGTACTTGCCCCGATCATCGCGGGCTTCATCGCCCTACTCGGGCCGGACCAGGGGAATTCCCGCGCTGCGGCATGGCTCGGCCTCTCCATCGGCATAGGCACAGCCTCGACCCTTCCGTCTTTCGCAGTGTACCTGGCGGTTGCTGGCCAAGCCTGGGGCTACAGACTCGCGCCTGCCCTCGGCTTTCTCGCCTTCCTTCTGGGTGCACGGATCACGCGCATCCACCTCCACCGTCTGCGCGGCGGCGAAATTCAATCGAGACAAACGGCCTATGCATGCATCCTCTTCGGGCTACTCGTTGCGGTAGCGCTGACCCCTGTACTGGCGGGCGCGCCGCCGCCGGCGGCGTGCGGCGAATTCGGCGCGGAGTCCTGCGGCCCTGGGAATGCTCGTGACTACGCAACGACCGTAGTGCCGCTCATTCTCGCGATGGCGTTCGAAGCCTGGATACTGTTGCGTCCAGCCCGCCCCGCGCTTCGTCAATTGAAGTCAGGCGGCGCAGACGAGAACGGCTCCAAGTAGGTCCAGGCCAAGACGAGCCTGGAAGAGACTGCGAGCGACCTCTTCGAGCGCGCCCTTACCATCCATGCTGATCCAGCGACTCGAGCAGAGACTTTGGCCTCCTTCCGCAACCCTGGCCGAGCGTGCACCTCGAACTCCAGCGCCAGTGCGTCCCCTGTCGCCGGCCGCGCGTCAACCTAGGGCACCGGCGTAATCGGCTTCAAAAGTGGCGTTCCCGTGCCCGGCACGCGGACCGCGGGCGTGAGCGTTCCGGCGTCCGCCGGGGGGCGTACTTCGTCCACCC
>DASXWF010000729.1:0-12631 GCA_036503835.1 Polyangiaceae bacterium
GAGCTCGTGATCCGATCCCGGCGTCCGCTCGTAATCTCCCTGGGCACTCACGATATCCGCCCTCGCGACGACAGCGGCGTGCTGCTACCGCGCGAAAACTCGCTCCTCGGCGACCGCGTCGGCCGCGAGGTACGGGTCAGCTTCGAGCTCGTGTTCGCCCCGCGACCGTGAGCCACGATTCCCGCTATTTTCGAGGAAACCGTACCCCCGAGCTCGCCGTACCCTGCCGCGGTGACTCGGAGGTAAGCTCGCTTTTCCACCGGCACCGAAGGAGAACTCTTCATGAATCAGAAGCTCAGCGTCACGGCCTTCGCATCGACTCTTGCCGCTCTCGGCCTCGTAGCCTGCGGCGGGGCCGCGCCGCCGGCCGAGACTCCGGTCGAAGCCAAAGAGGTCCCTGCGGCTGCTCCCGCTGCCGCCACCGCGCCCGAAGCAACGCCGGCCGAAGCGGCACCCGCCGAGACCACCCCGGCGCCGGCCGAAACGGCAGCTGCTCCCGCGGCCCCGGCGGCCCCCGCCGCTGCCGCTCCTGCGCCCGCGGACAAGCCGCTGGACGCGGCAGCTCCCGCCCCCAAGCCCGCCGCGAAGAAGAAAGCTGCCGGTGCGAAGGGCGCCTGTGGCGCCGGCACGTGCGGATAGAGCCCGTGCCTTCGTCCGTTCCGAACGGAGTCGGGCTCGGGCTGCGTTGGGAGTTCCTGGAAGAGGTGCTCGAGGGGCCGGCGTTCGACGTCGCGTTCTTCGAGGTCTCACCGGAAAACTACATGCGGCGCGGCGGGTACTATCCCGCCGCGCTCGAGCGCATCGCCGAGCGCTATCCGATCGTCACGCACGGGCTCACGCTCTCGCTCGGCGGGCTCGAGGAGCCACCCCCTTCGTATTTGCGTGAGTTGAAGAGGGAAGTCGAGCGGCTGCGGACGCCGTGGCACTCGGATCACCTGGCGTTCACGGGCAGCGCCGGCACGAGCCTTCACGAGCTCCTGCCGCTCGCGTTTTCGCGCGAAGCGCTCGAGCGCGTCGCCGATCGCTTGAAGCGCGTCGCGGACGTGCTCGGACGGCCGCTGGCGTTCGAGAACATCACCTACTACGCCGAGCTCGGTGTTTCCGAGCTCTCGGAGGCCGACTTCATCGGCGCGCTCGCCGAGCGCTCGGGAGCGCCGCTCCTGCTCGACGTGAACAACGTCTACGTGAACGGGTTGAATCACGGGTTCGATCCGCGCGCCGCGATCGCGGCCTTGCCGCTCGAGCGCGTGATCGAGATCCACGTCGCGGGTCATACACGGCAAAAGAGCGGCCTCGTCGTCGATACCCACGGCGCGCCCGTGGCCGATCCCGTGCTCGAGCTGCTCGAGTGGACGCTGGAACGGACCGGACCCGTGCCGGTGCTGCTCGAGCGCGACAACGAGGTCCCCGCGCTGCCGGAGCTGCTCGAGGAAGTCGCGATCGTCCGCGCCATTTTCGAGCGCGCCGCCGCCCGCTTCGCGCGCGGGCGAGAGGAGCTCCGTGCAAGCGGCGCTTGAGCGGGTGGTCGGCGAGATCGTGCTCGGCGCAAGTCCGCCGTCCGGCGACGCGCGCGCGCTCGAGGCGTACGTCGAGCGCTTCGGGCTCGATGCTGCGAATGCGGCGTCGCTGCGCCAAAACCTGGAGCGGCTGCTCGTGTACCGCACGCTCGTGCGCACCCGCCTGCGCGAAGCGATAGAGCTCGCGATCCCGCGCACGCTCGCGCGCCTCGGAACGCTCTTCGACGAGTACTTCGACCGCTTCCTGGCCGAACGCGGCCCGCGCACCCACTATTTGCGCGACGTGACGAGCGAGTGGCTGGATCACGCTGCGCCGCTCTGGCGCGCGGACCCGCGCATCCCCCCCTATCTTCACGACCTCGCGCGCCACGAAGCGCTCGAGATCGTCGTCGCCTCCGGAGCCGACGTGGCCCCGGGAACGCCGACCGGCGAGCTCGCGCTCGATCGCCGCCTCTCCTTCATCGAGGCCGCCTGCGTCGTGCGCTACGCGTTCGCCGTCCACACTCTGCCCGAAGAGCTCGCGGATCGCAGCGAGCCGCCGAGCAGAGCGACGGCGCTCTTCGTCTACCGGAGCCCCGAGCACGACGTGCGCTACCTCGAGCTCACCCCCCTCGCCGCCGCCATCCTCGAGCAGCTGCTCGCAGGCGCCGCGCTCGGAGAGGCCGTCACCTTCGCGGCACGAACCGCCGCCGTACCGCTCACGCCCGCGGTCCTCGAGGGCACGGCAAGCCTGCTCGCCGATCTCGCGGACCGTGGCGCCCTGCTGGGCGCCTCGAAGGAGGAGCCCTTGAAACCGGCCCGGGAAGACTCGACGATGGCGCTTTCGCGCGGAGAGAAGGACGGCCCATGACCGATCGCGACCCCCTTCAGCTGAACGGCAAGACCATCGCGGAGAAGTACCGCATCGAGCGCCTCGTCGGCGAGGGCGGTTTCGCCGTCGTCTACCGCGCGATGCACGCGATCTGGAACAAGCCCGTCGCGATCAAGTTCTTCAACGGCCTCTCGTCCGCACCGGCCGACCAACGCAGCGAGTTCCAGCAAGCCTTCATCCAGGAAGGCGCCCTGCTCACCGAGCTCTCGAGCCAGACCGCCGCCATCGTGCAGGCGCGCGACGTCGGCACGTACACGAGCCCGGACGGCCAGTGGATGCCCTACATGGTGCTCGAGTGGCTCGAGGGCGCGCCGCTCGACGAGCTCCTCGAGCGCGAGATCCGCGCGGGCCGCGGCAGCTTCGGCATCGCGGAGGTTCACGCGTTGCTCGCACCGGTGGCGGCGGCGCTCGACGTGGCGCACGGCAAAGGCATCGCGCATCGCGACATCAAACCGCCGAACCTGTTCGTGCTCGGCGACGATCCGCGCGGCGGCCGCGCTGCCGTGAAGGTGCTGGATTTCGGCGTCGCCAAGATGATGAGCGACAACACGCACCTGAAGGCGGCGCTCGCCAAGACGGGCATGAGCGTCACCTCGTTCACGCCGCAGTACGGCGCGCCCGAACAGTTCAGCCGCAGCTACGGCGCGACCGGTCCCTGGACCGACGTGTTCGCGCTCGCGCTCGTCGCGGTCGAGATGCTGGCCGGGCGCGTCGCGCTCGAAGGCGACGACATCGTTCAGCTCGGCTTCGCATCGGGAAACCCGAACCGGCGCCCGACTCCGCGCGCGTTCGGCGTCGAGGTGAGCGACGCGGTGGAAGCCGTGTTTCAGAAGGCGCTCGCCGTGAACCCCCACGAGCGTTACGCGCGCGCCGCCGAGTTCTGGACCGCACTCTCGGAAGCGCTGGGCTTCGCGCCGGATGCCGGACAGGCGGGGGCGCTGAGCCGCGCTCCCGCAGTACCACGCAGCGTGATCACGGCGCCGACCGAGCTCGCCCCGCCGTCCCTGCTCGTTCGACCCACGACCAGCACGACGGGCGGCTCCAGCGCCAACACCCAGGTCAGCCCCGCCCCTCGTTCGAAGGCCGGCCTCGTGATCGGCGCCGTGCTCGCGCTCGGCGCGGCCGGCGCCGCCGCCTTTTTCCTGGCCGGCGAAAAGTCCGGCGGCGCGGCGAGCCCCGGACCCGCCGCGCCGAGCGCGCAGGCCCTCGTGCCGAGCGCCGCACCCGTCGCCAGCGCTCCGCCGAAAGAGCCGGAGTGCCCGCCGCGCACGGCTCGCATCGCGGCCGGTCAATTCTTCCAGGGCTCGGACGCCAAGGACGCGCTCGACAACGAAAAACCGTCCCACAACGTCGCGCTGAACGCCTACTGCATCGACCTCTACGAGGTGACCGCCAAGGAATACAAGAGCTGCTCCGACGTCGGCAAGTGCCGCCGCGTCACCAACGAGCTCGACTGGCCGAAGATCACCCCCGCCGACAAGAAGCTCTACACCCCGCTCTGCAACTTCGGAAAACCCGAGATGGACGATCACCCCATCAACTGCGTGAGCTGGGAAATGGCGGCCACCTACTGCAAGGCCCAGGACAAGCGCCTGCCTACGGAAGCCGAGTGGGAGTATGCGACGCGCGGACCCGACGGTCGCGTCTATCCCTGGGGCGACGAAGCACCGAGCGCCAACCACCTGAACGCCTGCGGCAAAGAGTGCGTCGCCTGGGGCACGAAGCACGGCGCTCCGCTCGAGGCCCTCTACCCCGAAGACGACGGCTTCCCCACCACCGCACCCGTCGGAAAATTCGAGGCCGGGCGCTCCCGCTTCGGCCCCTACGACGTGGTGGGGAACGTGTGGGAGTGGGTCGCAGATTTCTACGCACCGTACACCGCCGAAGAAAAGAAGAACCCGGCGGGTCCGGAGAGCGGCGAAAAGAAGGTGGTCCGGGGCGGCGCCTGGAACGGAAGCTATTCGACCTGGCTGCGCCCGTCGTTCCGTTACTCCCAGGTTCCCTCCGCCATGAGCTACGGCATCGGGTTTCGTTGCGCAAAATCACTCGAACCCTGAAAAATTCGTGTTTGGTGATATCCTTGTCGGCTAAGCCCCCATGTCGGCAGGGCCGCTCGAGGACGAAAGGCTACGTGCGGTCGAAGCATGCCTGAACGAGGCACGCTTCGACGAGGCGCAGAAGCAACTCATCGCGCTCGGCAGCCTGCGCGGGCCCGGCGTCGCGTACCTCACCGCGCGTCTCCTGTTCGAGCGCGGGCGCATCGATCAAGCGGCGCTGGTTCAGCGCCTGCAGGATCTGCTCGCCGATTTTCCGGATTTCGAGGCGGCCCGCGTGCTGCTCACCGCGAACGGCGGCATTCCCCCGGAAGCGCCGGCGTTGCGCGCTTCCCTCGGCGTGCGCATGTCCGCCCCCATGGCGCGAGTCTCGCTTTCGTCGAAGCGTCCCACCGATCCCGCCAAGCTGCCCTGGAGCACCGCCAGCGCCGCGCCTCCGCGCCTGGAAACACCGCGCGTCCCCGGCCCCCTGTCGATCGACTCGAACACCCGCGCCACGGCGCCCGCAGAGCCGGAGCCGGGACACATTCCGAGCATTCCCGATCTCGGCCCGCTCGACCTGCCGCGCTCGGAGCTGCCGACCGAACCGGCGCCGCCGCCGAGCGCGGGTGACGGCGAGGACGAGCCCTTCACGCTCGAAGAGCCGCCCTCCGTCTCGAAGAGCGCGTGGGATCCGCTCGAGGCCGAGCTCGTGAATCAGCGCACCGAGCAAGCGTTCCAAGGACTCGAGAAGCTCGCCGCGAGCCGGCTCGATCGCCTGCTCCTGAGCGAGCTGCCCGGGTTGACCGACGTCGCGACCGAGGCCGCCGATTTCCTGGCGACGGCGCCGATCGCGAGCCACTTCGCGCCTTTCGATCTCACGCTCGACAGCCTGGAGCGGCTCGACGCCTGCCTCGCCTTGTTCGCGCCGGCGAAGGAGCGCGGCGCGCCGTACGCGCTCACGGTGCTCGTCACCGCGTACGTCGGCGAGTGCGTGCGGGGGGCGGCCGGCGGGCACTGGCACGGACGGCTGATCGAGCCTGACCAGGCGAAGATCGAGCACCGGAGCGGCGAAACCTACGTGCCGTGGGCGCGGGTGAAGCGGGCGCTCGCCGAGGGCGTGTCGTTGCGAGCCGACGCCGGACCGCGACCGCACCCGGGCGCCGAGCCGCCCGAACGCCCCGCGCGCAGGCCCGACGATCCGCCGGCGCCCTGGGCGCCCGCGCTCTGGCCAGAGATCGCCGCGCTCGGCGAGCTCGGACGGAGCCTGCCGAATTCGGTGCTCGGCGTGTGGGCGGCGCGCGTCGCGAAGCTGCCGCTCGATCGTACGCCCGCGAGCCTGCCGGCCATCGATCGCTACGTGGAGCTCATCGCACCGCGGCCCCCGTCGGGCACCGATGCCGCTTCGTGGGCGCGGCGCGCGGCGGTGCTCACCGGCGCCTACCTCGGCGAGCTCATGTGCCTGCACGCGGCCGGGCGCTGGAGCGAGAACGACGCCGCTCCCGCGGGACCGCTGCGCTACGAAGTGTTGATGCCGGACGGCAGCGCGGCTTACCCCGTGCTCTGGACGTACGATCACCTGCGCGGACGCGGGCGGCAGAGCTTGCGAGACCGCGTGCTCGCCGTGCTCACCTGACGCCGTTCGGCGTCAGGGCGTGATCGACAGGAGCGTACCGCGTTTCGAGAGCGCGCCGTGCCAGCCCTGCGGAACCGCGGGCTCGGTGAACTGGAAGAGCCAGCGCGCGTCTTGCGGCGACAGATTGACGCAGCCGTGGCTGTGCGGCGCGCCGAAGGCGTCGTGCCAGTAGGCGGCGTGGAGCGCGTAGCCCTCGGTGAAATACTGCACGTACGGAACGTCGCGGAGGTCGTACTCGTCGCCGACTTCGTCGCCATCCATCGTGGCGGTCACGTGCTTGGTGTGAATCAGAAATTCGCCGCGCGGCGTGGCGTGAGACTCTTTGGGGTCGGCCAGGCCGCCGGCGCCCGTCGAGACCAGCGTCACGTAGACCGGCCGTGCGCCCGCGTACGCGATCAGCGTCTGCGCGCCGATCGCGACGTGGATCCAGCGGCGCTCGCCGGTCGCCCACGCGGGAAGGCGCTCGGGGGGCTCGACCTTCACCAGGTTCTCGTCGCGAAGCCAGCCGCCGCTTACCGTCTCGTAAAAGCGCAGGCCGCCGATCTTCCGGCTCGGGCCGCGGACGGACACGGCCTCGCGGTAGCCGAGCGGACGAGCGATGCGCAGGCCCGCGAGCGGGCTGCCCTCGTAGAGGAACGCGTGCTTCGAGCGGACGAAGACCACCGGCAGCGCGCTGCCCTGGTCGAGCGGCAGGCCGCGAAACCCGCCGGCTTCGACGCGGCTCAGGCGGTCGAGCGGGACGAGCTCGAGATCGGTCGTCATTCCGTAGCGGCGCCCGTCGTGCACGAAGGCGCCGAGCAGCGCGAAGCCGCTCTTCGGTAGGGCACGCGCCGTGGTGTTGCCTTCGGCGCGCGCGTAGCCGAACGGCGTCGGCAGGCGCGAACCGGCCGCGAACGGTTCGGGGAGCGCGGCAGCCTCGAAGTCGTCCCAGCCCGCCGCCTGCCGCGGGGCGCCGCCCTCGAGCGCGAGCATCTCGGCCTTCGCCGGAGCACGCGTGTAGAGCGGCGGCGGCACCGGCTTGGAGCGGCCGTAGGCGTACGGGAGCTCGCCGTCTCGGTCGGGGCGCAGGCGCGTGAGCTCGGCGAGCGGCTGGTTCACGTCGCGGGTCGCGGCGGGGCCCGTGCACACGAAGCCCTGCGGCGCGACCCGGTACCAACCCTGCGGGCAGCCTTCGAAGCTCACCGCCTCCGCGCTTCTCCGCACGCGCGCGCCGAGCCGCAAGTAGCCGAGCTTCTCGGAGCGGCGCGACGGCTCGGCGAAAACCTGCGTTTCGCGCGCGGTCGCGAGCAGCTCCGGGACGACGTCGGGCTCGGGCGGTTCGGGCTCGGCTGCCGTCGGCTCGGGGTTTCCGGACAGCGCTTCGACGTTCGCGGGCGGGGCGCTCGGCTCTGCGGGAATCGCCGGAACGGCCCGCATGCTCGGCGTGGCCGGTGAGGTCGGCGGAGCCGAGCGACTCGACGCTGCGGACCAGGCGCTCACCCGTTCGGAGACGGGCGAGAGCGCGCGCCCGCCACCCGGTGCGGCCGGCTCACTCGCGGAGCACGCACCGGCGAGCAACAGCCCGAGCGCAGCGAAGGCAAAAGCTGGCGCATCGAACTCGGCTGGCACGTTCGAGCCCTAGCGCGCGGCGCTCACCACGGCCCAGTTTTCGGCGGCGGGGCGAGGGGTACGCACGCGCGCAAAAAATGTGAGATCGTGTGCGCATGTTCTTTCAGGGTGGGTCTGCTGCTCGTTTTCCCGTGCGCGCTCCGAACGGAGCACGGCTGCTCACGTGCTTGGTCGGTTTCGCCGTACTGGGCGGCTGCGCGGACTCGAAACCGGAGCGCGACGGCGGCGAAGCGGGTGACTCCGGGGTCAGCGGCGGCAGCGCCGGCACGAACGGTGTTCCCGGCGGCTCCGCTGGAACGCTTTCCGGCCCCGACTCGGGGGGCACGTCTGGCTCGGGGGGCACGTCCTCGGCGGGCTCGAGCGGCAGCTCGGCCGCTGGCATGTCGAGTGCGGGCACGAGCACGAGCGGCGGGGCGAGCGGCAACGCGAGCGGCGGGGCGAGCGCGGGAGGCTCGAGCGCCGGCGGCTCGGGGGCGGACGGGGGGAGCAGCTACTTCGGCCAGATGTTCGTGTACGCGCCCGCGCTACGCGACGTCGCGGGCTCCTTTTCGGCAAAATTCGGCGCGCCGGGCCGCCAGGTGACCGAGGAGTGCGCCACCACCGAATACGGGGAGTGCACCCTGTGGCAGTGCCCGACCGATCGCGAAATCGTCCCCTCCGAAGGCGTCCCCCACGCCGGACGACTGACCTTCGAAAGCTCCGCCATCGGCCTTCTCAGTCAGCTGGAGCCCGACGGTAACGGCGTCTACGAGGCCCACGACTTGCCCGCCGGCCGCGAGCTGTTCCTCGGGGAAGAGCTGACGCGCTTCAGCGCGGAGGGCGGCGACGTGCCGGCCTTCAGCGCCGAGGTCGAGTTTCCGCTGCTGCTCTTGCTCGACGAGCCGCCGACGATTCAGGGAGGCGCGGCCATTTCGCAGACCAGCGACCTGACCTTGGCGTGGTCGCGAGGGCTCGATGACATCGACTTCCTCTTCCAGGTGAGCGCGGTCGACACGCTCACGAGCGCGAACCTTTTGTGCCAGGTACCCTCGACGCTCGCGACCCTGACGGTTCCCGCGGCGGCTCTCCAGCGTTTCCCGAAGCAAGCGAGCATCGTGCTCGCGACCCTGCGGCACCGCACCGTCACGGCCGGCGACTACGCGGTCGAACTCTGGCTCGGCGCCGAAGTGCGCTCCCCCGACAAGGCCTACAACATCGACCTCAACTTCTAAATGACCGGCCGCGCATCGGCGACACCTCTGGTGTCTCGTGCTCGTGCTCGTGCTCGTGCTCGGAATCGTAATCCTGCTCGGACTCCTACTCGTCGTCGTGACTGGCTCAGCACAAATCATCGAGCGCATCGTTGTATGCCCTGGAAGATGATCGCCGCCAATCAGCCTCCGTCTTCGAGCACGAGAACGCGTCCGAATACGAGTCCGAGCACGAGCACGAGCACGGGGGTTCCGGGCGTGTCTCCGATGCGAGGCCGGTGACTTAGCCCAAGCACTACTCGGTCAGTCTTGGCAGGAGCAGATCTCGATCGGCGCGGGTCGCCAGAAGCCAACGCGTAAAAACCGGCGCGGCCGGCACACCCCTGTCCCTCGGCTCGTGAATGACGCTGGGCCTGTCAGCCGTCCGCGCAGCGAGCCCATCGCAGGAAACATGCCTTCATGGGCTTTCGTGATGCGCCGCAGCCGGGTGGCGTCGGTAAGCGTTCTCGCGTGCGCGAGGCTCAGCCCTCGCGCTGCCCGCGCGACGCGAACAACGCGAGCGCGCCGAGATCGGCCGCCGTCTCGAGCAGCTCGGTCGCGTCGAGCGCCGGCAGCTCTTCGAGGCGGGTCTGAACGTCGGCGAGCACTTCCCGCGCGTCGAAACCGCTGCGATCGCGCACGAACTCCGTGTAGCGGGCCTTGATCTCGAGAGCCAGGCGGCGCTCGCCGCGCGTGGGCGCGTCCTCGTCGTCCTCGTTTTCCCAGGCGGCGGGGAGCTCGCGACGCGAGCGGCGCACGGGAGCGGGCGCCGCGGTCAGAACGGGCGGCGGCCCTGCCTGCTCGAGCTCCCGCACGCGGGACTCGGCGGCGTTGAGCCGCGCGAGCACACCCTGCAAGAGCTCGGCGTACGTCTCGCCGGTGAGCTTCTCTCCAGCGCGCAGCGCATCGAGCTGCTCGAAGAGCTCACGCCAACCCGTCGCCGGCGGCGCGAGCCGCGCCTCACGCCGTTCGGCCTCGGCGAGCTTCTCGCGCAGGGCCTGCACCGACTGCCACGCGGCGCGTTCCGTATGCTCGATCCAGAGCTTGTTCGTCGGCAAGAAGACCGGACTCCCGCACTCAGCGTGACACGCTTACCCGGCGGCTGTCACGCGGCAGCTCGCGCCGCGCCCGTGTCAGAGCCAGGTTCCGGCAAACTTCGAATATTCGAGGTAAGCTGCCTCAGCCGGCGTGGAGGCGCGTCCGAGCGTCGCGTTGCGATGGGGAAAGCGGCCGAAGCGCGCGATCACGTCGAGGTGCTTGCGCGCAAAATCGACGCTGCCGAGCATGGGCGCCTTGCAGGCGGGGGTCACCAGCATCGCGGTGCGCTCGGCGTGCGCCACCGCGCGTTTCTGCAACTCCAGATCCTCCGCGTGGCTGAACGGCATCCCCGCGAACAGGTGCTGGAACGCGTCGAACTCCGCGAAGCGACCCGAGTCGTAACCCGCGCGGGTGAGTGCCACGGCCTTGGCGTCGACCGAGAAGGCCTCGGGCCGCCCGCGGTACAGGTTCCGCGAGAACTGATCGATGAGGATGATCAGCGCGAGCGCGCCGCGCGGCGTGTCCGCCCAGGCGTCGAGCTCGCCGGCTCGAGCCTGCTCGACCAGGCTGCCGAACTTCTCGCGGATCTCGCGATCGGTCTCTTCGCCGCCGGAGAACCAATACCCGAAGCGCTTCCCGAGCGCCTCGGCGCTGTCCGGCTTGGGCTCGAACCAAAACGAAAGCACGCGTTCGATTTCGGACATCCGGGGATTGTCGCACGCCTGCGCGCTCCGGGCGCCGGCCGCCTTTTTCAGCGCTTTTCGAGGCCGACCAGGAAGACCTCCGAGCTCCGGCTGCGCGTCCCCTCCGGCTTGATCACCTGACAGCGCGCGTAGGCGGCCGCGAGCTCGCCGCGCGCTTTCGGGAAATCGCCGCTCATGAACAGCTTGCCCACGAAGTGCGACCCCGGAGCGCCGAGCTCGCGGGCCACGGAGAGAGCGCGCGAGAACAGCTCGAAGCTCCGCGCCTGATCGCTCGCCTTCGAGCCGGACGTGTTCGGCGCCATGTCGCTCAGCACGACGTCGTACGGCGCGAACGTCGCGAGCTCGGCCGTGGCGAGCTCGAGCGCGTCGCCGCGAACGACCGTCACTTGCGCAGGAAACGTCTGCAGGATTTCCGAGCGATCGATCGCGAGCACCTTGCCGCGCACGCCGACGCGCTCGGCCGCGTAGAGCGACCAGGAGCCCGGAGCCGCGCCGAGATCCAGCACGCGCTGGCCCGCGCGCAGCAACCGGACGCGGCGATCGATCTCCTCGAGCTTGAACACGCTGCGCGCGGGGTAGCCGCGCGCCCGCGCGGCGCGCGTGCGGGCATCGGGACCGGCGTAGGGATTTTTGCTCACCGCCGCGTGAGTAGCACGCTCTTGCTCGGCACGGGACCGCCCGGGCCGTCGGGACAATCGAGCTGCGAGGGCAGGTCCTTCAGCTGCGCCACGGGCACGCGCGCGGCCGCCGCCGCGTCGCGCAGGGTGCGCCGCAGGCGCGCGAGCGAGGTTCCGCGGTGGTTCGTGACCGCGAGCAGGGCGCCGCCGGGCTCGAGGAGCGCGAGCGCTCGTTCGGCGACCGCGCCGTAGCGCTTGGTGACGTTGAAGGGCGTGCCGTCGGCCGAGCTCGCGAAGCTCGGCGGGTCGAGGACGATCACGTCGAAGCGCCGGCCGTCGCGACGCGCTCGCAACAGCCATTCCACCGCGTCCTTCTGCACGAACTCGTGGCGGGCGGGGTCGGCGCCGTTCAGCTCGAAATTGACGCGCGAGCGCTCGAGCGAGCGGCGCGAAAGGTCGACGTTGACCACTTGCCGCGCGCCCCCGAGCGCGGCGGCGACGCCGAAGCTCGACGTGTAGGAGAACAGGTTCAGCACGCGCGCCCCGCGCGAGCGCTCGCGGATCCGCCGCCGGTTCTCGCGCTGATCGAGGAACAACCCCGTCGACATGCCGCGGCCGAGCTCCACCTCGATCTTCATGCCGAGCTCGTTCACGATCAACCGCTCCGGCGCCGCCTCGCCGGCCAGGGGCTCGGACGGCGCGTGCTCGACGGGGCGGCGCCGCGCGTCGCCCTTCTCGCGGATCTTGAGGTACACGCCGCGAGCGCCGCAATCGAGGAGCACGCTCGCGATTTCCGGAGCCCGCCGCTCGGCCTCCGGCGTCGCCGCCGCGAGCACCGCGAACTCGCCGTAGCGGTCGATGGTCACGCCGGGCAGGAGATCGCCTAGCTCGTTCGCGAGACGATACACGTCGCTGCTCCGAGCGAGCGGCGCCCGCAAGATCCCGGCGTCCTCGAGGGCGTCTCGGAGCGAGCTCGCGTCCCCGAGCCCCGGCTCCTCGCCGCGAACCCAGACCTCGAAGGCGAAGGGGGCCGGCGAGCGAAACGTCCGGTTGGCGAGGCCGAGCTCGGTCGCGTGCAGGAGCAAGCGCGGCGCGGCCGTCCCGCCGTACAGCGGATCGCCGCCGACCGGAGCGCCTTCGTGGGCGAGCTCGACGCGAAGCTGGTGCGTGCGGCCGGTCTCCGGCTCGAGCAGCACGAGCGCGCGCTCACCGGCGCGTTCGAGCAGCGTCACGCGCGCCGCGGCCTCGACGCCGCCGGACGGCACGACCCGCGTGCGGCTGCCGTCGCTTTCCAGCCGGTGCACGAGCCGCAGCGGCGCTTCCGCGAGCCGCCCCGCGAAGCGCTGCGATACGAGGCTCACTCCGGCCGTGTAACGCC
>DASXWF010000730.1:0-4590 GCA_036503835.1 Polyangiaceae bacterium
CATGGTCTGCAACGACGACGTGAGTCCCTCGCTCGGCAACCGCCTGCTCGCCGATCCGAGAACCGACCTGCTCGTCAATCTGACGAACGACGCCTGGTTCGGCGACACCACCGAACCCTGGATTCACCTCGGGCTCGCCAAGTTCCGCGCCATCGAGCACCGCCGCTTCTTCGTACGCTCGACCAACAGCGGCGTGAGCGCGTTCATCGACCCGGTGGGCCGCGTCTACGCCCAGACCGAGACCTTCAAGGAACAGACCCTGCGCGAAGAGATCCGCTGGCTGCGCGGGCGCACCGGCTACGAGCTCGTCGGCAACGTGCCGTATTGGATCGCGACGATCCTGGTGATCGCCGCGGCTTTCGTGAAACGACGGCGCCCGGGAGCGACGGCGGGGGGCGGCAAGGAGATTTGATTGGAGGGACTGGGGACGAGGGACTGGGGACGAGCGGGCTGGGGACGAGCGGGCCGGCGGAGGCTGCATCGTCATGGGGAGCGCGCAACAGCCTGCGCCGGCGCCGTTGCGTACGTCGCTCCTGACGGTGGGGCCGCCGTCATCCGAATCACCGGCGCGCTCAGCGCTTTCGCACTTCGGGACTGCGGCCCCAGTCTTTGCGACGTCGGGGCGATTTGGTGACTGGCGAAAGCGCGCGCCGTAAACAAAACTTTGGGGGCCTGCGATGACCAGCCCGCGCGACTCTTCCTGGCGTCCGCCGCCGAACTCGGCGAACGCCCCGCTTCAGGGGCCGATTCCCGTCTGGGTTCGCGAGCTCGTCCGATGGATGGACTCCGCCTTCCGCGTCCCGGGGACGGACGTGCGCGTCGGGCTGGATCCAATCCTCGGGCTGCTCTTGCCGGGGGCGGGCGATCTGCTCGGCTCCTTGCCGTCGCTCGTGCTGCTGTCGATCGCGATTCGCCAGGGCGTGCCGCCGGTGATCATCCTGAGGATGCTCTTGAACGTCGGCCTCGACTCGTTGGTCGGCGCCGTCCCGCTCCTCGGCGACGTGTTCGACGTCGCCTACCGGTCGAACGAGAAGAACCTGGCGCTGCTCGAAGAGCACGCCGTGCCGGGACGCCGGCCCAAGATCGGCGACTACCTCCTGATCGGATTCGCGCTCGGCGTCGTGCTCGCGATTGCCGTGCTTCCGCTGCTCCTCGTGGCTTTGTTGATCAAGCTTTTGGTCAGCGGCTGATTTTTCTGGGGATCGTGGAAGCCGGGGGGACCCGGGCGCTCGGTCCTTCCCAAAGTCCGAAGCGGTAGTGGTAGGGTCACCCGCCTCCGGAGGTTACCGCCTTGACGAAATCCGCCACGTTCCGCCCGCTGTTCGCGGCTCTCTTGTCGCTCCTGACCGTCCTCTTGCTGGCGGGGTCCGCGCTCGCCGCCGGACGCGTCGAGTGGAAGAGCAAGAGCGTCAAGGAGCGCAGCGACAAGGCGTGGATGCTCGAGCTCAAGATCTTCCTGCCGCGCGCCCCCGATGTCGCGTACGTGCCGATGAAGTTCGAGTTCGAGCCGCAGGTCTACTACGAGCGCGCGCTGGTCGACGGGACGGAAGGCCCGGTCGAGCGCAAGGTTCCGCTCGAGGGCCGTCAGCCGCTGATCGAGAGCGTGGACGTAGGCTTCATGGACGCCGGCACGAGCAAGATCGAGTCGCGCACCAAGTTCAGCTTCAAGATCAAGCGCGACCTCGGCTACGACGCCGGCGAGTACAAGGTCACGATCAAGGACACCCGCAACGGGCAGACGGTCGGCACGGCGACCACGCTCATCTTCGAGGGCGAGAACGAGATCATCGACCGCCGCGCGATGGTGTTCTCCGGCGAAAAGAAGAAGAAGAAGCCCGAGGCGAAAGAGGGCGAGGAAAAGAAGTCGGACGAGGCCAAGGAGACCGAGGAGAAGAAGTCCGACGAGGGCAGCGCTTCGGAGGGCGAAAGCTCGGAAGAGGGCTCGGAGGAAGGCTCGGACAACAGCGGCGGCGACGATCCGCCGCCCGTCGAGAGCAAGCCGGGCGGCTGCGGCTGCCGCGTGCCGGGCACGGCGAGCGGCTCCGGACTCTCGGGCGTCGCGCTCGGCCTCGGGCTCTTGCTGGTCTTCGCGGCCCGCCGGCGCCGCTGAGACGCGCTTCGAAGCGCCTCAGGTCGTCTCGTCCACCGACTCCACGATGCGGGCGATCCCCGCGCGCAGGGTCGGTTCGGGCGTGAGCAGGCTGACGACCACGTGGGGGTCGTCCCCGAACTCGAAGAAGTACCCGGGCTGCACGAGCACGCCGCGCTCCAGAAACGAGAGCGCGTAGTCCTCGTCCGTGTGCGTCGCCGGTAGCCGGAGCACCGCGTACCACCCGCCCTCGGCGCGCAGGACCGAAAGCGCCGAATCGCGGCAAGCCGCCGTGAGGACGTCGAGGTTCGCGCGCAGGCGGGCACGGATCGCGTTCTGAGCGACGTGGCGCGTGCGGATCAGCTCCGGCAACGCGCGCTGAATCGGCGTGCTCGGGGAGAGAAAGGTGTCGAGCACGAGCTCGAGCCGGGCGAGCGCCTCGTCGACCAGCGGGCGCGGACCGCCGAAGCTCATCCAGGCGAGCTTCCAGTGCGGCAGGGCGGCGAGCTTCGAGAGCCCGTCGAGCGCGATCACCAGCACCGCGTCGGTTTCGAGCGCCGAGCGCGCGCGTCCGGGATCGTCCGCGAGCGGGTACTCGGCGAACACCTCGTCGGACACGATCGGCAAACCGAGCCCGGCGAGCCGCGCCAGATCGTCCTTTCGGAGGTACGAGCCGGTCGGGTTGTTCGGGCTCACCGTCAGGATGGCGCGCGTGGCCGGGGTCACGCGCGCCGCCACGGCCGCCGCGTCCACGAACCAGGCGCCGTCGTAGCCGAGGCGGTAGGGCACGAGCCGCACGCCCTCGAGCACGGCGAGGTGCTCGAAGAGGGGATAGCTCGGAGCGGGCACGAGCACCTCCTCGCCGGGATCGCAGAGCAGCTTGAAGGCAAAGGCGTACGCCTCGCTCGTGCTCGCGGTCATGGCCACGTGCTCGGCGGGCACGCTCGAGCCGCGCTCGCTCCAGAGTTCGGACACGGCCGCGCGCGCGCCCGCGAGCCCGAACGGCAGCGGCTCGTAGCGCTCCACGCCGGGCGCCTCGAGCACCGCGCGGGTCACTTCCGGCGAATAGGGAATCCCGGCGAGCGTCGGATTCGAGAGCGTGAGATCGAGCAGCGGCTCGCCCCGAGCCCGCGCCCGCTCGAGCGCGACGGTCAGGCGATTGTGCGTGCGCTCGTGCGCGGTGCGGCGAGAAAACACGGCGTACCGAGCCCTACACTTCCGGCAGGACTTCCCGGAGCGCCGCCGCGAAGCGCCGGTACTGCTCGAGCTCGTTGTAGATCTGGCACGTCACGCGCACGTACTGCCGCGGCGCCTTCGGCCAGTACGCCGCGAGCACCTGAAAGCCGCGCTCGCAGAGCTTTCCGTACAGCGGCTCCGCGAGCGGCGCGGCGGGATCGGGCTCGTGGCGGGCGTCCGGGAGCAGCACCGTCGCCATCGAGCCGAGCAGTTCCTCCGGGCAGATCGGCGACCCGCCGAGCTCGCTCAGCAACAGGCGGCGCGCGGCGCAGGCAAGCTCGTGGTTCCTGGCGCGGAGCTCGTCCCAGCCCCCCGGCAGGAGCCCGCCGAGAAAGTCGAGCGCCGCGGGGACGGCGAGCACCGCCGTGGGATCTTCCGTGCCCACCCAATCGAACTCGAGCTGGAAGCGCGAGCGATCCGTGCGTTGCGAGGTCATGCCGTGGCTGACGACGAGCGGCCGAACCCGTGCCTGGCGTTCCTCGCTCACCCAGAGGAGCGCGGCGCCCTTCGGCGCACAGCACCATTTGTGCAGGTTCCCCACGTAGTAATCGGCGCCGAGCGCCGCGATGTCGAGCCTGACCATGCCCGGCGCGTGCGCCCCGTCGATCAGGACCTCGACCCCCCGCGCGCGGAGCTCGGCGGTGAGCTTTGCTACCGGGAAAATCAGCGCGGTCGCGCTCGTCACGTGGTCGATCAGCGCGAGCCGGGTCTTGTTCGTCACCGCCCGCAGCACGGCCTCGACGATCGGCTCCTCGCCGCTCACGGGCAGCGGGATCTCGGCGACCACGACGCTCGCCCCGCTCCGCCGAGCCCAGGACTCGACGGCGTTGCGGCAGGCCGGGTACGTGTGGTTCGTGATCAGGATCTCGTCGCCGGCGCGCAGCGTCGACGACGCGAGCAGCGTGTTCACGCCCTGCGTCGTGTTGGTGATGAGCGCGAGCTCCCGCGGGCGCGCGCCCACGAAGCCCGCCAGCCGAACCCGCACCGCGTCGAGCAGCGGCTCGAGCTCCTTCAACATGAAGCGCACCGGGTCCGCTTCCAGGCGCGCGCGCAGCTCGCTCTGAACGGCGAGCACCGGGCGCGGACAGGCGCCGAACGCGCCGTGATTCAGAAATTCGACCTTGGGATCGAGCAGCCAATGCTCGGCGAAACGATTCGACATGAGGAAGTGCGCCGCGCGCGGGCGCGGAAAAAGGACGCTAGGACCCGGTCCCGGTGCGCGCAAGCTCGCACGCGCCGACTTCCGCGTGTACCCTGATGGGTGG
>DASXWF010000731.1:0-2307 GCA_036503835.1 Polyangiaceae bacterium
TAGGTCCCGCGGCTACCCGAGAACGGCTCATGGAAAATCGGGAATTTCGTGTGATCACTCTAGAGTGGAGGGGGAATGCGGCCGTTCCTAGCGGTAAGATTCTGCCCGGAGCCGTGCGGCCATGGGTGGACTCCCGAAAGGACCTTGCTAGACTGATGGACGTGCAGGTCGTGCTGAGAAAGCTCGGGCGCGGATCGCGAGCCGTAGCAGGTCGCCTCGTCAGGGCACCGCGACGCGGTTCGGTCGTGGTGATCGAGTTCTCGGACGGGATGCACGAGTACGTGACCACGCCGGTGAAGCGCGTCCTTCGGCTCGCCGCCAAGGACGTGTTCTACATCGAGACCGTCAACAGCCGTTACCGTCTCGAGGTGCGCGATCGCGAGCGCGCTCTCGAGGACGTCTCGAGCGGCTGAAGGGCCCCCAATCCCCGTTCCGGGGGTCCCCCTCTTTCCGACGACGCGCGGACGGTGTAAGCGTCGCCGCGAAAGCACATGGGAAAGTTCGACTCACGCAACTCGCAGAAGATGTCGCGCCGCAAGCGCCAGACCAAGAAGAAGGCGCGCCTGAAGCGCCGGGCCGAGGCGGCTCGCGCCACGCGCAAGAAGAAGACGCCCGCGAAGAAGAAGGGTTCGAGCGCGGCAGCCGCTGCGCCGAGCACCTAGCGCCGGAACCGCTCTCGGAAACCGGCTGAGCGGAACCGGTCTCAGCGGATGACGGTGGTCGCGAACTGCACGTCCTGCCGCGGCGCCTGCTCGGCCGGCTTCGGCGACGGCTCGCCGAAGAGCCCGATGTCGCCGGAAATGCGCTTCTCGCGGACGAGCTTCCAGCCGCCGTCGTCCTCCCATTCCTGGGCGACGCGCGTGGTCATCAGCGTGCCCTGATCTACGCGGGTCCAGGAGAAGTCGACCGAGACGCTCGCGTGCGAGCTGTCTTTCATCGTCATCCCGGCGAGCTCGACGTCGACGACGCGCACCATGTTCCCCCACTGCGCCCGGCGGCTCAGGAACGTTTGCTGGAAAGCGGGCGCCGTGAAGTTGGTGAGGCTGCCCACGTCGCCGAAGCGCGAGTTGACGTTGAGGTCACGCGCCGCCTCGCTCACGCGCGCGGAGGGAGGCAGCGGACTCATGCAGCCGGCCCACGCGAAGGCGGCGATGAGCGCGACGGGCAGGACCGGGAGTAGCGGACGGAGCATGACCCGACCCGGTTAGCAGGCCGCGAGCGGTTCGGAAAAGAAAGCTGCTTGTCGGTCGTGCCCGGCCGCGGGAGAAACTCCCAGCACGCCGTGGCCCGGATCCCGTTCCTGCTCTGGCTGACCTTGCTGCTCGCCGCGCCGCTGCGAGCACACGGGCACGATCTCGCCGTCGATCAGCTCACGCTCTGGCCGGAACCGGCGGGCGTGCGCGGGCAGCTGCTCTTCGATCCGCAGCTCACGCGTCCGCGCGCGGCGCCAGCGGACGCGGCGGCCCGAGCGCGGGTGCTCGCCTTCGTCCGGTCGAACCTGCGGCTCGAGGTCGACGGCAGGAGCGCCGAGCTCACGCTCGAAGTACGCGAGCTCTGGACGGGGGACGGCGCGATCGCCGGCGACAGCGTGATGCTGAGAGCGGCGCTGCCGAGCCTGCCGCGCGAGCTCCGGGTGTTCGTGGGAGCACCCTTTCGAGGGCTTGCGGTTTCCGTCGAGGTGCCGAACGCCGTGGGGTCGCTCGTACCTCGCAGCACGCTCGTCACCGGCGGGAGCTGGTCGCCACCGTATCGGTTCGAACTCGGAGCGCTCGGCGCAGAGTGGCAGCTCGGTGGCCCCGGCGAGCTCAGGCTCGGGGAGCTGAGGCACGGCGTGGAGCCTGGCCTCGCGGGCGGGCCGGCGCGTGCACCGGCTTCGGACCCAGGGCTCGAGGCGAGGGCGCCGGAGAAAGTGGGGCTTCTCGAGCTGGTGCTCGGTGCGGCGGCGCTGATCGCCGCGGGGGCTCTCGCCTGGGTGGTGAGCCGGCGCTTTCACGCGCGCTAGAGCCCTTGAGGTCAAGTTTCGAAGCCCGTTCTCGGGGCTGGGGCCCCGAAAAGAATCGGGTGAGGATCTTTCGAGCTAGGGCGTGACCGTCCGGCGGCAGCTCGAGCGTCCATGAAGGGGCGGGATTTCGGCAGCAAGATGACCCTGATTTCCACGAAGCGAACCAAGAGCCTCGCGCTGATCGCCGCGCTTTCGAGCGCGGGCTTCGCCGCCTGCAGCCTGGACAAGAGCAGCGACGGCGGCGACGACGCGGTCAACGCGGGGAGCAGCGCGAGCGGTCGCGGCGGAGCCAACACGGCGGGCGG
>DASXWF010000732.1:0-3556 GCA_036503835.1 Polyangiaceae bacterium
TTGGCCGGCGCGGCCGCCCACCACACCACGTCGCCGTCGGCGTCGATGATGTACGCGGACGTGCCGCCGCCTCCTCCGCCGAAGGCGATGCCGGCGCTGGTGATGATGAAGCCCTTCGCTGCCTTGGTCGCGTCGCGCATGTCCTTCATCACGGTCGGCGCGCTCTGCGGGCGTGCCCCGGTCGTGAACATCTGGTCTTCGCTCGTGCACACGGTGCTGCCGGCGGTCGCGACGATTCGGTAGGTGTACGTACGGCTCGGCTTCATGCCGAGCAGCAGCGCGCGGTGGCTCGCGCCCGTGTGCTCGATGACGCCGCCGCTGCCCCTGTTGAGCGCGTCGGCCATCGCGCCCATGAGCTCGAACTCGATGCGCGCCTCCGTCAGGTTCTCGAGCGTCGTCGTCCAGTTGACGATGCCCACGGTCGGGATCGCGCTGCTCGGCTCGGCGTCGAACGTGAAGGTGCACGTGCCCGGCGTCGCGCCCCCGGTGCCGGCCGTCCCTGCCGTGCCCGCGGTCCCCGCCATCCCGCCGGTGGGAGGCGTTCCACCCGTCGATCCGGCGCTGCCCGCCGCACCGCCGCTCACTCCGGCAGTTCCTGCAACGGGACTCGTTCCGCTACTGCCGCTCACTCCGCTACCAGCGACTCCGCTGCCACCCACTCCGCCGCTCGCCTTGCCGCCCGTTCCGGCGCTCGTGCCCGCGCCACCGCCCGGACTCGATCCTCCCGGCGCGCCGCCCGACTTGCCTCCACTACCGGTGCCCGAAATACCGCCCGCTCCACTTCCTCCGTCCGGTGTGTCGGCCTCACCGCTGCTGCATCCAAGAAGGGGGAGAAGTACACAGGTTCGATAGACTAAGTTCTTGAGTCGCATTTGATTTCGCGGTTTCCGAAGCAACACGGTGCTGATTGCACCACGGCTTTAAGTCACCGATGCCCGCTCAGGCAAGGCCATGTTGGCCAGCGTTGCTTCAAGAGTGCGAGAGACGTCTCGAGCACGCGCTGCCCGCGGAAAAATCCGTCGCTGCCGCAGGATCATGAAGGAAGAAAGGCGGCGCCGCGCCCGGAGGAGATCGGGTCGCGACGCCGCCAAGCCGTTGCGG
This sequence comes from Polyangiaceae bacterium, assembly GCA_036503835.1. Taxonomy (GTDB): domain Bacteria; phylum Myxococcota_A; class Polyangia; order Polyangiales; family Polyangiaceae; genus PMG-095. Next base: position 1,102 of record DASXWF010000732.1, read on the forward strand.
GTTCCGCCGCCGAGCTGTCGCTGGTCAGTGCGTGCTCTGCGCCGACTTCCCGCTCAGGGTCCGGTCGCCGTACACCTCGCGGATCTCCTCGTCCCGCTCCTCGAGCACGTCGATCGGCTCGCTCGCTGCGGGAAGCTCGATCTCCACTTCCGGTGCCGGCCCGGGTGGCAGGTCGATGCCACCGCCTCCGGCGCGGCCTGCGCTGCCCATTCCGCCCACGGAGACCGACCCGCCGACGGAACTCGATGCGCCGCCCATCCCGAAGGTGCCCGCGGTTCCCACGCTACCTCCCGCGCCCGGGGCCCCACCCGAGCCGTCGCACGGATTGTCGATGATCGGGATGCCGAGGACGTTCGCCAGCACTTGCAGCCGGCTCGGCAGGAAGACGTCCTGCAGCGCGGGGGAGGCGCGGAAGCACTGCTGGCCCTCGTCGAAGCCGCCGCAGTCGACGACGGACTCCTCGACGTGGACGAAGGCGTTCGAGAACGGCGCGACCAGGCCCTGTCCGAGGAACTTGCCGTTCGCTTCGATGTGGCAGCCGATGCACGAGCCGGCAAACTGCGCGCGGTTCGCCAGGTCGTCGGCGCTCAGTCCGACTTCGCTGCCGATGCTGTCGAGGGTTTCACGGAAGCCGCCCGAGAGCTGCGCGGAGTAGTCCTGCGAGCCGTCGTTGCGGCTCTCCGCGTCCTTGCAGGCGTTGTCCACGACGAACGACATCGCGTTGGGGTCGTTGGTGAAGAGCCCGCTCAGCGCGTTGACGAAGCTCTCCCGGCAGCCGGGGCCCTGCTCGAGACCGCTGTCCTCGTTCCAGAGCGCGCCGTTCGGTGACTCCGCGACGGGGAACGGAATCATCGTCAGGTTCTCGCCGTCGAGTCCCAGCTTGAACTCACGCAGCGTCCACGGATCCTGATCGAACTGGTTGGTGCGGATCTGGCCGCTGCCGACGGTCAGGTTCGTCGGAGTGTAGAAGGGACCGAAGCCGGGGAGGTCCGGCGAACCGAACAGGAACGCTTCGGTGAGACGGGCGCCGCGCTCGAAGGGATCGTCGAGCGCGTTCTGCTTCAGCCAGAACTCGCCGAGCGGGACGCAGCCCTGAATGCCGAGCTCCGGCTCCGGGTTCGGGATCTGCGCCTCGAGGATGATGAACATGCGGCGCTGCAGGTTGTTGCCGAAAATCATGCGCTGCTGGCCGCAGTGGGCGCCGTTCTCGGGGGCGAGGTCGAGCCGGTTCACGAACGCCATGGGGAAGAAGCCGAACAGGTTGTCGAACTGAAAGCGCTCCTGGCGATCGCATTCGATGGAGTAGCCGTTCAAGCTCGGCTCCCCGTCGGTGGTCTCGTCGCCGCAGTGGATGGCGTCCTCGAGCCGGCCGTTTTCGGCGCTCGCGTAGCTGTCGATGAGCTCGTGGTAGAGGCGCTCCGGATCGCCGGGCACTTCGCCGTTTCTCGCGATCGCATCGAACACGTCGAAGAGCTGGATCTGCCCGAGCGCCTCGATGTTGGTCTCGAGCAGCACGCGCTGCGGATCGATCACGCCCTCGGGCACCTCGCACTGCTCGCCGCCCTCGACGATGTCGATGCCCACGTGCAGCCGCCCGTGGTCGAAGTCGAGCTCCTCCTCGCCGACGTGGAAGGTGTACCGCACGAAAGAGTCGCTGAACCCGAAGATCGTGAAGGGTTGGACCGCGTCGCTCACGAGCTGGGCCTCGACGACGACGCCGACCTCTCCGGGGAAGCCCTTGCCACCGGTGCCGCCCTTGCCCGGAGCGCCGCCTTTGCCCGGAGCGCCGCCCTTGCCGGTCGCGCCGCCCTTGCCGGGAAAGCTTCCAGCGGTGGACGTGCCGCCGGTATCGTTGCCGTCGATCGCGCCGCCCGAGCCGGAGTCGTCTTCCCCCCCGGTGCCGAACCCGCCGCTGGCATCACCGCCGAACGCTCCGAACCCGCCGGTGCCCGGCTCGCCGGCAAGACCGCCGGTGCCTGGCTCGCCGGCGAATCCGCCCGCGCCGGCCGTGCCGCCGGTGCCGCCGGTGCCGCCGACGCGCTCGATGTGCCAGCCGTCGAGGAGCTCGATCGAGTAGTTGCCGGTCTCGAGCACCTTCCTGAGCTCCGGCGATTCGAGCGGAGCGTCGTCACTGAACAGGAAGTCCGTCACGTCGCCCGTGCGCATGTCCTTGATCTCGAAAAACGCGTCGCGCAGCCGGTAAACCGCTCCGGACGCGCCGACCGCTTGCAGCGGCAAGCCGAGCGTCCCCGTCGCAGCGACATTGCTGCTGGGATCCTTGCCCGACGAACAAGACGTCATCGGAAAAACTCCCAGCGCGAAGATGAACGCAAGCCTCGACCCCGAACGCATGAGTGTTCTCATTTGAACCCTTCTCCTCCGTGTCCCCAATTGGACGCGCTCGCGAGTGCAATTCGCGTGCCTCGCGCGCTCAATCGATCATTTGCCGCTCCTC
>DASXWF010000733.1:0-5771 GCA_036503835.1 Polyangiaceae bacterium
TGCAAGCAAGCGCTGAAGGACGACGACGCCGAGGAGAGGCGAGCGAAGGAGACGGAACGGTAGCCATCCTGCGCGGTAGGCGCGGCTCGACCTCCCCTCCGAGTCGCGCCGACCGCTCAGGCTGACAACCGAAGGAACGAACATGGAGAATCCGCATCGGTTCAAGGTTGGAGATCGGGTGGTGATTGTGAAGAGCCCAGACCACGATCGCGTCGGCGAAGTCTGCACAGTTACCGGCTATCCAACGCCTGTAAAGTTCGGGCCTGAAGCGTGGCACTGGCAAGAAGGCGAGCTCGCGCCGGGCACCCCGATCTACCCGATCAACGCGAAGAGCATCAGGGTCGGCTGCGAAGTCGCTTACCCCGCATCCCACCTCGAACCCTACCGCCCCGACCACAACGAACGCGCCGACCTGTCCGCCATGCCCGAATGGATCCGCCGCCTCACGAAGCAAAGGGAGCGGGCGTGAACCACACCGAGCGCTTCGAAATCGTTGGCCTGCTCTACTACCGAGCCACGGGCTACCTGCGCCCGGGCAAGAGCGAGGCGCCCGAAACCGGTCGTGATTCCAACGACCCGGGGAACACGGCCCGCTTCGAGGACTGGCTAGCAACACGCGGCTTCGGCGACGCGATCTCCCTGATCGCTCAGCTCCAGGCCGAAGTCGAACTGCTGACGCATGAACGCGACGCCGCTCGCGACATCCACAGGGAGCCAAGAGCGTGACCATCCACCGCATCCTCATCACCAAATTCACCGAATCCGAACTCGCCATCGAGCTCGACGCCGACGACGCGCCCGAGGCTGAGCGGTTGGCGAGGGAGCGGGTGCCGGAGGATGGGAGGGAGTGGACGGTGGTGAATAGCGAAACTCACGTCCGGGCGGAGGCCGTCCGTGGAAGCTAAGCCCGGCCTCTACCTCGACGTTCCGGAGACTGAGTATCACGCCGACCAGCTCGGCGACGACCGATTGTCCCTGAGCGTGAGCATCGCGCAGGCGCTCGTCCTGGAGTCGCCGGCCCACGCGTACCTTCGCCACCCGCGACTCGGCGGCCAGCCGCTCATCCCGTCGAACGACATGGATCGCGGCTCGTTGATTCACGCGCTGGTGCTCGGCAAGGGCCGCAAGGTGGCGATCGTCGAGTGCGAGAACTGGACGAAGAAGAAGGACAAGGCACAGCGCGACGAGATGCGCGCCGCCGGCTACCTGGCTGTGACACGAGCCATGTACGAGGACAGCGTCATCGCCGCTGCCGCCATCACGCGCAAGCTCGAGAAGCGGTCGATCTGGCTCAACGGCGACAGCGAAGTCACGATCGTTTGGGACGAGACGACTAGCGACGGGGCCACCGTGCGTTGCCGCTCTCGCATGGACCACATCGCCGGCAACAACATCTACGACCTGAAGATCGGCGACGCGAACCCGAAGCGCTTCCGCAAGGGCCACCTGACGAGCATGGGCTACGACATCCAGGGCGCCGCCTACCCGCGAGCGCTTGAGGCCGTTGACCCGCGCACGCGTGGACGCGCCGTCTTCCGCCTGCTCTTCTGCGAACCGGAGCCGCCGTACTGCATCACGCCGGTACGCTTCTCGGGAACGCTCCGCGAGCTCGGCAATCGGCGGTGGCAGCGGGGGATCGATCGCTGGGACGCGTGTCTCAGCTCGGGGGTTTGGGGGGACTACACAGACTCGGAGGTCGTTGCAGAGGCACGGCCCTGGGAACTCGAAGAAGAAGCAGACGAAGGAGAAACAGATGACGCAGCCTGAATGGATCTTTGAAGACTCGATTGCGACGCGCACGGCCACGCCCCTTTTTCTCGGCATGGTCGGCCCATCCGGCACCGGGAAAACCTACAGCTCGCTACGGCTCGCGACCGGCATGCAGCGCGTGACCGGTGGGGACATTTTTTTCATCGACACGGAGTCGAATCGCGCGAAGCACTACGCTCCGCTCCCCGGCGCCAAGGCGGATCCGTCGCGCGGAACATTCGCGTTCCGCCACGTCCCGTTCGCGGCCCCGTACGGCTCGCTGCGCTACCTCGCGGCGATCGAGCAAGCCGCCAAGAAGGGCGCGAAGGTCATCATCGTGGACTCGATGAGCCACGAGCACGACGGCGTGGGCGGCGTCCTCGAGCAGCACCAGCAGGAAGCCGAGCGCCTCGCGAAGGAGACCGGCAAGAGCGTGGACGCCATGAAGATGTCGGCCTGGGGCGTGCCGAAGGCGAACCGGCGCAAGCTCATCAACTCGCTCCTCACCGAGCTCAGCGTGAGCGCAATCTTCAACTTCAGGGCCCAAGAGAAGGTGAAGATCGCCACGAAGGCCGAGAAGAAGGCCGGCGAGGACGCAATCTCGCAGCTCGGCTACTGCGCCATCGCCGGGAAGGAATTCATCTTCGAGATGATGATGAAGTTCGTCCTTCTGCCGGGCTCACGCGGATTGCCCACGTGGCATTCCGACCTGCCGGGCGAGCAGGAGATGATGAAGATCCCCGAGCAGTTCTTGTACATGTTCGAGAAGCGGGTTCAGCTTTCGGAGGACATCGGCCAGCAACTCGCCGAGTGGGCAGCCGGCGGCGAAGTGAAGGTCCCGACGGAAGCGGAGCTCGCTACGTGTCTCGCCGCCGCTGCCGCCGCGAAGTCGCTCGACGAGATCGCAAACGTCGCCGAGTCGTTCAAGGGCAAGCCCTGGACGAAGCCGCAACGCAAGGCCCTCACCGAGGCGTTGAACGCTCGCAAGTCGGCGCTCAACGCAGCGGCGTGACCCGGGACGAGTTCGCCTCCCTGCCTCCAATGATCGCCCTCGGCCTCATCTACGACGTTGCCAGCTCTCGCTTGCGCGAGATGCCGATGCCGCCTGTCCCGAAGCCGCCGCGCTACGACGGTCGCTTGGGGCGTGGCAACGATGGCTTCACGTGGATGAGTGAAATGACCCTGCGCGATCTTGAGTGGTGGGAGAACGCGAAACGAACAAGCGCCGCGGCTGGCGGGCAGTACGCCGACCGAGACGCAAAAACGGCGGCGACGCTCGGCAAGTGGGTCGAGTGGCGCCGCCTGTTCCCGGAGACGATCTGGAGCGGCACACGCGGGGAAGATCGAGCGACTGCGCTACCGCCCCAGCGTGACCCGCCGAAGCACAGCTGGAAAGACAGCAACAAGAAGAAGAGCAACGACAAGCCCGCGCCCGACCCGGACAGCGACGGGCGCGGAGAAGAAGAGGAATCGTATGGCTTCTAGTAAACCCGAACCCGAACCCAAACCCAAACCCGAACCCAAGCGCGAAATGGACGACGCTACCCGAATCGGCCGTCTCGTCCGCACCATCCAGCGCATCGAGAAAGAGCGAGACGCGGAGCTCGCGGACGCTCCGCAATCGATCCACGCGAGAGCAGCGAACCGTCTCGCCAAGGCCTACGAAGGCGTCCCGGCTCACGTCGTGAACGCGGCGGTTGCGGCGGTCGAGGCGATGAAGCCCAAGGCACTGTCCGAAGAGGCCGGGGCGCTTTTGAGCAAGTTGGCGGAGTGATGAAACACCGCGTCGTCTACATCGCCCACCGCCTGAACGCCCCCACGCGCGAAGGCGTCGAGAAGAACCGCGCCGACGCGTCCAAATGGGTCGGGTGGCTCGCGCGAGAATTCGACATCGCGCCGATTGCCGACTGGATCATCCTCACGGGGCAATGGGACGAGTCGCTGCGTGAGCGAGGACTCGCCATCGACCTGGCCCTGATCGAGCGCGCCGACGAGGTGTGGCTAGTCGGACCGAGGGTGTCCGAGGGCATGAGCATCGAAGCTGCCCATGCCATGAGACTCGGAAAGACCGTGCGCGACCTGACGGGCCTCGGATCGGTCTCGGTTACCGAGGAGAACAGCGGCGAGCAGAGGCGCTACATCGCTGCGCTACTCGCTGGGAAGACCGAGACAGAGGCCCTCGAGTCGGCGCGCGCACAACCGGAAGTGACCTCCCCTGCGCACTTCGGGGAGGGGGCGGGGTGATGAACCCCATCCGCGAATCCGCCCGCGCCCTCCGCCTCCGAATCGACGCGGGCGAACGTCTCGACCTCGACGAAGCCGTGAGCCACTGCGTCACCATGGCGGAGGCGCTCACGGCCTTCGACCGCACGGAGGAGGACGAGGAAGGCACCCGCGTCTTCTGCTGCGGGAAACCGGCGACCATCACGTCCGGCATCTTCGGCGCGAAGGTTGACTGCCCGACTTGCGGCGCCCATGCCGTGGACGCGACAAGCCCGATGTTCTCGCCCCTGCTGGAGCGGGGAAACGCGTACATCACGGTCCCGAGCGAGGAGTGGTGCGCGAAGTTCGGGGAGAGGAATTGGCTGGTGATGCACGAGGGGGACAGGCCGTGAAGTCACCTCCGCTCTCCCCCATCGGCTCTCCGCCGCGTGTGTCGATCCGCCGGGTCGTGCGCGTGCAGTACCGGCTCGAGTGGGAGTACGACCGCCTCGAGACGGGCTTCGCGATCGCCGACGACGGGCTCGAACAGATCACCTACGCGGAGATTGGGCGTGGGCGAAAGGTCCGCTTCATTGCGAACGCGGCGACGGCTTACCGGATGGCTGCGCTCCGGCTCATCATGTGCCGGCGGGACAAGTACGCGCAGGGAGTCGACGAGTCCCGATCGCGGATCAGGCCGACCGACTGCGCCCTCTGCGAAACGGACCACCGCTACCTCGGACACGGTGAGTACGCCGACCCGATGCCGTGCAAGTACCACGGCGGCGACGGCTTCGACGAGCTCGTGAGGCGCCTCGCCCGGTGGCTCCGTTGGAGAGACGACCGGATAGCAGCCCTCGAAGCCGAGCAGGCGGGGGAGGGGACGGATGGCTGAGATCCGTTTCCGCACCGTCGCGGCGGATTGCCCTTGGGGTTTTGACGACTCCCTCCCCGGCGAAGGCATCCGCGGCGCCGCGAAGAAGTACCAGACTCAGGGTGTCGAGTTCCTGAAGGCCTTCCCGCTCCCGCCGATCGCCGACGACGCGCTGCTCTTCTTCTGGCGCGTCTCGGCCATGCAGCAAGAGGCGCTCGACGTGGTTCGCGCCTGGGGCTTCGTCGTCAAGTCCGAGCTCGTCTGGGTGAAGAAGACGAAGACGGGCAAGCGTCACTTCGGGATGGGCCACTACGTCCGCGCCGAGCACGAGACCTGCCTGATTGCGTCGCGCGGCCACGGGAATCGTCTCGTGCGAACGCATGCGATCCGGAGCGTGTTCGAGGCGCCAGTCGGCGTGCACTCGAGGAAGCCGGACGAGTTCTACGAGATCGTCGAGCGGCTGGCGCCCGGTCCTTACGTGGAGCTCTTTGCGCGCCGGGAGCGTCGCGGGTGGACGTGCTTCGGCGACGAGATCGGAAAGGTCGCGTGACCTACCACTGGCGCCTCCTCGCCCTCTCCCTCCTGGCCTGCACAGTCGAGCCGACCTGCGTCTGGTCCCCGATGTCTTGGCAACCCCCACCCGCCACCGACACAACCCCAACCTGCACCGCCATCATCGGCGCAAACGGCACCGGCCTGCTCTTCGCGAACCAAGACCCCTGCGTCACCGAGCCGAAGCACGAGTGCTGGACATCCCGCCCCGAGGTGATCGCGGACCTCCGAGCGTACGTGGACACTTCGATCCCGAGGTGGGAGGCGATTGCGACGCCGAAGGTTCTGGAAGGGGCACCGTGTCATGTCGAGGGGGAGTGTCGGGGGTTGAGGCAGGAGTTTTTGGCTGGGCAGGAGGAGCGACCGTGATGGATCGAAGCGAAAGGCAGTCTAG
>DASXWF010000734.1:0-7598 GCA_036503835.1 Polyangiaceae bacterium
CCACCTCGCGCTCGAACGGCACGTGGCTGCCGCCGCAAACGACGATGTCGCCTGGTTCGTCACCGAGCAGCGTCAAAATCTCGTCGTCGCTCATCTCGAAGCTCAAGGGCTCGCTCGGATCCGCGGGCGAGCCGTGCACGACGAGCATGCTGTGCCCCGATTCGAGCGGCAGCGTCGCTTTCTGCGGGAGCTTGCCGAGGCGCGCGATGATGAGCTCGCCGAGCTCCTGGTGCACCTGGCGCAGCCGTTCGATGCGCGCTTTCTCGCCGGGGCTCGCGCCGGCGAGCTTGGCTGGATCCACCAGCGCGAGCGCGCGGTCGCCGAGCCCCTGCACGCAGAGGGCGCGATGCTCGACCAGGATTTTCCAGACGCCGAGCGGATCCGGCCCCGGAAAGCAGAGGTCCCCGCAGGCGATCAGCTGATCCCAGCCGTAGCCGTCGGCCTCGCGCAGAATCGCCTGAAGCGCGCTGGCGTGGCCATGGATGTCGGAGACACACAGAAAGCGCATGGCTTCGCGGGACGGAAGGAACGCGTTACAGCCGCCGCCTCCGCACGGCAATGGGCGGCGTGGTACTCCTCGCTTTTGGGGCAGCATGGACGACCTGATTCGCCTCGCCGAGTCCATCGACGCCCGGCGGGCCGCCCGGCTCGCGGCGGACTTCGGCTCCCGGCCGCTCGCCGTCCTGCTCGGCACGGCTTTTCCGCCCCTCACCCCGCAAACGGGCTGGCAAATCGACGCGCTCGCCGAGCTCGCGGAGCGCGGCTGGCGCGCTCCGAGGCGCCGGGGCGAGCTGTCACGCCTGTTCGACAGCGCGCTTCCGGCCGGCGAACCGGGCGAACCGGCCCTGTGGGTGCAGGCGCTGCGCCGCTCCGCGTGGGCCGAGAAGGCGCGCATCGCTCTGCGCGAGCTTTTGCCGATCGAGCTCGGCGGCGCCGAGGTCGAGACGACCAGCCGCGAGCTCAGCTTTCTGGCGGACGTACTGCTCGAGCGGGCCCTCGGCGAGTCAGCGCGGGAGGTGTCCGAGCGGCACGGGCCGGCGCTGCGGAGCGACGGACAGCCGGCGGCCCTGACGGCGTTCGGCATGGGCAAGCTCGGCGGGCTCGAGCTGAACGCCGGCTCCGACATCGATCTGCTGTTCGTCTACGACACCGACGAGGGCGGCAGCGCGCTCAGCCTCCACGAGCACTTCACGCTCGTCGTGCGCCGCGCCGTCGAGCTCATCGAAACGCCGAGCGCCGACGGACTCGTCTGGCGCGTCGACCTGCGCTTGCGCCCCGAAGGCTCGCAGGGTCCGATCGTGAACTCGGCGGACGCCACCGAGCGCTACTACACGCGCTGGGGGCGTCTTTGGGAACGCGCGGCGCTCTTGCGCGCGCGCGCCGCCGCGGGTGATCCGGCGCTCGGCAGCTTGCTCGAGCGCGAGATCTTCGTGCCGTTCGTGTACCGGCGCGACGTCGATCCCTCGCTCGCCGAGGCGCTGGTGGAGCTCGTGGAGCGCTCGCGCCGCGAGCTCTCGAGCGACCCGGCTCGCGACCTCAAGCTCGGGCCGGGCGGCATCCGGGAGGCGGAATTCTTCGTGCAGACGCTGCAGCTCGTCTGGGGCGGCCAGGAGCCGAGCCTGCGCGTGCAGGGGACCCTGCCCGCGCTCGCCCGCCTGCGCTCGCGTGGATTCGTCACGGACGGCGAGGCGTCCGCCGTCTCGGAAGCCTACGCGTTGTTGCGGGTGCTCGAGCACCGCGTGCAGTGGACGAGCGGAATCCAGACGCACCTGCTCCCGGTCGGCGACGAGCTCGTTCACGTCGCGCGCACGCTCCGCGCCCAGCCGAGCGAACTGCGCGCGGCGCTCGATCGAGCCCGCGAGACCGTGCACGACCTCTTCTCCAGCATCGCGCCGAACCCGCCGCGCAGCGTGTCCGCGTTCGAGCCCGTGCTCGCCGCCCTCTCGGCCGACCCCGCGGAGCTCGTGAGCGCGGCGGAGGCCGCCTACGGTGGACAGGAGCTCGGCGAGCACCTGTTCGCCCTCACTCGCCGCCCGGACGGGCTACTCGGCGAGCTCACCCGCGATCGTTTCCCGGAGCTCGCCCGCGCCGTGCTCGAGGAGGTGGGCGCCTCGTCCGATCCGGAGCAGGCGCTCCGCACGCTGCGCGCGTTTTTTGCCCGATTCTCGGCGCCGGAGGCCTACGTCGCGGCGCTCGCCGGCGATCGCATGGCGCTCCGGCGCCTGGTCACGACCTTCGCGTCGAGCGCGTTCATCGGCGAGGCCGTGCTCGCGCGGCCGGAGCTCGCCGACGTGATCCTGTTCGGCGCGGGCGCGATCAGCGACGCGAGCGCGGCCGTCGCGGTGGAAATCGAGGGGCAGGTGCAGATGCTCGCCTCCGGCGCGGACGCGCACGAACGGCGCGAAGCGCTCGTGGCCGGACTGCGCATCGCCAAGCAACGCGTGCTCGTGGAGGTCGCCACCGCCGATCTAGCGGGCGCGATCGGGACGCGCGAAGCGACGCGCCGGCTCGCCGCGCTCGCCGACGAGGTGCTGCGCCACGCGGTCGACCACGTGCTGGAAGGCCGAGGCGGGCTCGCGGTGATGGCGATGGGCAAGCTCGGCGGCCGCGAGATCGGCTACGGCTCGGACCTCGATGTCGTGTTCGTCTACGATCCGGAACGCTCCCCGACGACCGACGACGCCGGCGCCTGGTTCTCGCGCCGGGCCCAGCGGGTGATCCGGCTGATTTCCGAGCCCCACGTGGCGGGTCCCGGCTACGAGCTCGACACGCGGCTCCGGCCTTCCGGCTCCCAGGGCATGCTGGTCGCGTCGCTCGACGCGTTCCGGCGCTACCACGGCGTCGGAGCGGACGAGAGCTCGCCGGCCTCCTCACGGCCGGGCAGCTCGGGTGCGGCCTGGGAGCGACAGGCGCTCTTGCGGGCTCGCTTCGCCGCGGGCGACGTGGAGCTCGGCGCGCGCGCGCTGCGCATCGCCGAGCGCGCGGCGTACGGCGGAGGCCCGGTGCCGGCGGTGGAGATCCACCAGATGCGGGCTCGCATGGAGCGCGAGCTCGGCCGCGAGCGCACCTACCGCTTCGACTTGAAGGCCGGGCGCGGCGGCCTGCTCGACGTCGAGTTCGCCGTGCAGTTTCTGCAGATGAGGCATGGCGCCGAGCACGGCGTCCGCAGCCAGGACACGGGCGAGGCCCTCGACGCCCTGGCGCTCGGCGGCTACCTCGAGGCCCGGACCTACGACGCCCTGCGCGAAGGCTATCGCTTCCTGCGCAGGCTGGAGCAGCGCATCCACGTGCTGCGCGGCCGAGGCTCGAGCGTGATCGACACGCGCGCCCCCGGGCTCCGTCCGCTCGCGCTGCGCATGGGGTACCGCGACGCGCCGGGCGCGCCCGCCGCCGAGACGCTGCTCGCCCGCTACCGCGACGTGACCGAAACCGTGCGCGCCGCCTACGCCCGCGTGCTGGAGATCACGCCCGACGCCGTGTGACGCGTCAAGCGAGCAGGCGCGCCGCTTCGAGCGCGGCGTACGTGAAGACGATGTCCGCGCCCGCGCGCCGGATCGAAAGCAGACTCTCGAGCAGGCAGCGATCGTAGTCGATCCAGCCCTTCTCGGCGGCGGCCTTGAGCATCGCGTACTCCCCGCTCACGTGATACGCGGCGACCGGCAAGCTCGTGGTCTCGCGCATGAGCCGGATGATGTCGGCGTAGGGCAAGGCCGGCTTGACCATCAACCAGTCCGCGCCCTCGGCCTCGTCGAGCGCGATTTCGCGCGCGCACTCGCGGAGGTTCGCGGGATCGAGCTGGTACGTCTTCTTGTCGCCGCTGCGCGGCGCCGAATCGAGCGCCTCGCGGAAGGGGCCGTAGAAAGCGGACGCGTACTTGCAGCAGTAGCTGCAGATCGCCACCTCGTAAAAGCCCGCTTCGTCGAGCGCGCGACGGATCGCGCCGACGCGGCCGTCCATCATGTCGGACGGCGCGACCACGTCCGCTCCGGCGCGGGCCTGCGTCACGGCCATCGCCGCGAGGATCGGCAATGTCTGCTCGTTGTCGATGCGCCCGTCGATCAGCACCCCGTCGTGCCCGTCGGACGAGTACGGATCGAGCGCCACGTCCGTGATCACGACCAGCTCGGGCAGCGCCTGCTTCAGGGCCCGCACCGCGCGCGGCAGAAGTCCCGACGCGTTCTCGCTCTCCGAGCCGCGCGGATCCTTCTGCGCTTCCGGCAAAGCCGGAAAGAGCGCCACCGCGGGCACTCCCAGACCCAGCGCCTCCCCCGCCTTCTCGATCAGGCGATCGACGCTGAGGCGCGCCTGGCCCGGCATCGAACCGATCGGCGTGACCTGATTTTCGCCCTCTTGCACGAACAACGGGAGGACCAGGCGCGCGGGCGTGAGCTCGGTCTCGCGCACGAGCGCCCTGAGGCCGGCCGTACGTCGATTGCGGCGGGGTCGAATGAGCATCGCTTCCGCTCTTGCCACAAGCGTGGAGGCCTTGACGAGCCATTTCAAGCCGGCTCGTGCACGGCCCTGCACGCAGCCGTTCGGGAGCGCGTGCAAGAGCCTGCACGGCGCGACGAACCAGCGGCGTTTCAGGCCGATCCGCAGCCGGCACGGCTTCTGCAAAAGACCCCCTTCGAGGACTCGAGAAAGGTCCCGAAAGGAAGATCCGCCGTGTCGCACAGCGCTCGCTTCTCCACTTACGCTTCCAAGACCTCGCTGCTCGGCGCCGCCGTGGCGCTGCTCGCCTCGGCCTGCGCGGGCATTCCGGACAGCCCGGTCGATCCCAACGACCCCGAGGACGACAGCTGCTCCAGCGACGCCGACTGCGACGACGGCAGCGTCTGCGAGGACGGCCGTTGCGTCGTCCGGCAGGACCCGTCCGAATGCAAGTCCGACGCGGATTGCAGCGGGGGCAAGCGCTGCATCGTCGGCACGTGCAGCGCGGTGCTGCCGAAGCCCGGCCCCACGCCGCCGGGCCCCGAAGAAGTGTGCGCGAAGGGCGAGCTCGAGCTCGTGGCACGCCCCGCCACCGTCAGCGTGCTCGTCGATCAGTCCTTCAGCATGCTCCAGCGCTTCGACGGCGGCACGCGCTGGGACGTCCTCCGCGACGCGCTGCTCGACCCCGAGAGCGGCGTCATCAAGCAGCTCGAGCAGGACATCCGCTTCGGCATCGCCCTTTACTCCAGCGAAAACGGCTACGGCCGCGCTCACACCCGCGCTTGCCCGCTCCTCACCGGCCTCGACGAGGTTCCCGTCGCGTTGGGCAACTACGACGCCATCAGCGCGATCTACGGCAGCGCGCGACCCATCGACGACACGCCGACCGCCGAGAGCCTCGCCGCGGTCACCGACAAGCTCGCGGCGCTCGCCAACGAAGGCCCCAAGGCCATCGTCCTCGCGACGGACGGCGAGCCCGACACCTGCGACGACCCGGACGCCCACGACCCCGACACGAACGCGTTCGCCGTCGCGACCGCGGAGGCCAGCTACGCGGCGGGCGTGCGCACCTACATCCTGAGCGTCGGCACCGAAATCGCGGAGCACCACCTGCAAGCGATGGCGAACGCCGGAGCCGGTGTCCCCGCGGGCGGCCCGAACGCACCGTTCTTCCGCGCCACCGACCAGGCCGGACTCGAGTCCGCGCTGTCGAGCATCGTCACCGACATCCGAACCTGCACCTTCCACCTCGAAGGCGACATCGACACCGCGGTCGTCACCAAGGGCAAGGTCCTGCTCGACGGCGAGTTGCTCGAATACGGCATCGACTTCACGCTCGACGCCGACGGTGAAGTGGAGCTACTCGGAGCCCGCTGCACGGCGATGAAGACCGGAGACCACACCCTCAGCGCCGAGTTCCCCTGCGTCCGAAACGGCGTCCCGATCGTCCGCTAGCCCCGTGCCCGTGCCCGACCCGAGCCGCCTCGTCGCGACCAGCTCTCGGTACTAACCTCGCACCGTGTCGCGCACTCACCTCCTTCCGCTGCTCGCGCTGGCCTGGGGTTGCGGCTCAGCGCAAAAGGCCGAAAGCCCTGGCGGCTCTTCCGGAACGGGCGCCGGGCAAGCCGGGCAGGGCGGGACCGTTGCCGCCGGCGGCCAAACGAGCGGTGGAACCAGCGCGACCGCCGGCACTCTCGCGTCCGGCGGCAACGAAGCCGGCACGGCGGGCTCCGGCGCAGCGAGCGGCGGTCGCTCGGGAGCCGCCGGTTCCGAAGCGAGCGGGAACGGCGGCACGGGCGCGACCGGCGGCACGAGTCCCGGCGGCAGCGGCGGCAACGCTGGAAGCGACGAAGCCGGCGGCGAGGGCAACGAGGCCGGCGACAGCGGCGAAACCCCGACCGATCCGGCGCCCGGCGCATACGGCGAGCGTCCCGACCTGCTCGCCGCGAACTCGGAGATGGCGGTCGCCGAGCTCGACGGGAAGATCTACGTGCTCGGCGGTTATCCCGCGAGCCGCGTGATCCAGGACGCGGTGCAAATCTACGACATCGCGAGCGAGGAGTGGTCGCTCGGCACGCCGCTCCCCGTACCGATTCATCACCCGGTCGCGGTCGGGCTCGCGGGCAAGATCTACAGCCTCGGCGGCCAGCTCACGATGGGGAGCGGAGCCGACACCGATCGCACCCTGGAATACGATCCGAGCACGGAGCTCTGGAGCGATCTCGCTCCGATGCCCACGCCGCGCGGCGCCGGCGCCGCCGCGGTCATCGGCGACCGGATCTACGTCGTCGGCGGACGGCCTCCGGCGGGCAACGCCTTCGAGGTCTACGACGTGAGCGAGGACGAGTGGACCGAGCTTCCGCCGTTACCGACCGCGATCAACGAGCGCAATCACCTCGCGGCGGCGGCCATCGGCGGCAAGATCTACGTCGCCGGCGGGCGCTACGACGGCGGCAGCTTCAGCGATCCGATGACGGATGCCGTCGATGTGTTCGATCCGGCCGAAAACGCCTGGAGCTCGGCGAGCCCGCTGCCTCGCCCGCGCGGCGGAGTGAACGGCATCGCCGCCCACGGCTGCTTTCACGTCTGGGGCGGCGAAGGCTCCGGCATCGGCGAACCGAACGACGTCTTCCCCGACCATGACGTGTACGACCCGCGCAGCGACACCTGGACCTCGCTCCCGCCCCTGCCGACACCGATTCACGGCGTGACCGGCGCCGCGTTCGTCGACGGCATCATCTACATGCCCGGCGGCGGCACCCAATCCGGCGGCAGCAGCGGCAGCGCCCTCTTTCAGGTCTACCGCCCCGACCTCAAGTGCGAGTAGCCCAGCGGAAATTGCGCCTGAAACAGCCTTCCGACTTGGCAGCACGCCTTGGGCTGTTGGCTTGACGGAGGCCTCCAAGCCAACAGCAGGACGCCAGGGCCCGCCAGCGGAGGTTGGTTTTGCTCACGGTGACTCACCTGGCGCACATCACCCCCAAAAACCTCCGCTGGCGGGCCCTGGCGTCTGCCCCTGGCGTCTTGGCGGCAAAATCAAAGCTTACCCGACGCCAAAACCTCCCCAGCCGAAGAACGACGCCCGACGCTCGCGCGACAGCGAAGACCTCAACGCTTCACTTCGAGCGTCACGTCGAGGTTCTCTTCGTCCGACAGCGTCGCGATCT
>DASXWF010000735.1:0-9603 GCA_036503835.1 Polyangiaceae bacterium
TCGGGCGACACCGAGAATCACGTCGGCGCGGCGGCCTGGATCGCTCGGCAGGAGGCGGACGCCCAGGTCGCGCGCCTTTCGCCGTTCATGATCGACACGACGATCATCGATCCCAACGACCAGGATCGCTACGTCGTCGAAGACCAGTGGAAGGTGCACGGCTTCGACTTGACGCTCCGGCGCCGCGGGCGGGGCGCCCCCGTCTGCGTCATTCGGAACCTCGCGCTCACGCGCAACGAGCCGCTGTTCAACACGCGACTGAAGAGTGACAACGCGGAGGCGCGCTACATCGTCCGGGACTGCATGATCCACGCAGCGATGATCGAGATCGATCGCGGCAACATCGAGAATTGTCTGCTGCGGGGCAGCAGCTCCGGTGCGGGCTTCGTCCTGGTCGGTAAGTCCATCTCGATCATCGGCGGCCTGACGCTCGCGAGCGGCATGGTCATCGAGACGCCCTCCGCCTTGTTCATCGGCGGGGATCATCTGCTGCAGGGGAACACCGCGGCGCCCGGCGTGGGGATGGTCGTGCGGGCTCCGGTCGTGGAGCTGAACGGCGCGGCGTTCTTCAACTACAACCCGGCGCTCGTGGTTCACTGCGGGGGCGCCGTGCGGGTGGGGTTCGAGACCCAGGCCGGCGCGATCGGGTTGTGGGGCGCCGACAACGGCGCCGCCGATCCCGTGGGAGCGGTAGCCGTGATCGAGCCGGGCGCGATGCTCGTGTACGACAGCCCCACGGACGGGCCGTCCGGCGGTGCGGCGCCCGTAATCGCCCCCGTCGACGGTTCGGTGCGTTTCTCGGTCGGCAACGTGAACATCGGGCGTACCACCGACGCGCAGTCTCCGCCCTTCTTCAACGCCGGCAACGGTGCCGGCTTCGTGAACCGCCGCGGCGACGGCGGAGGCGGAGCGTAGCGCCATGCTTTGCGGCGGGGCCCTTTCAAGCTCGACCTCGACGTCACCGGAGTTCTTCCCATGGTAGACACAGCAGCGAACAACCGGGTTACGAACTCGCTCTCGCGGGTCCGCTACTTCTTCGGTCAGCTCCTCACTCCCCGCGACCTCGACGCCGAGCAGGCGTACCACCTGCGGCTGCAGCGCCTGACGCAGCGGGAAGGGTTCGGCGTAGGGACGGTCTCGGGCCTCAGGGTCGCGGAGGAGTTCGACGGGCAACACCCGCTCCGCAGCGTCTTCATCCTGCCGGGGCTCGCGTTGGACCCCGACGGCCGGGAGCTCCTGCTCGAGCGACCCGTCTGCGTGCAGGTGGCCGACGAGGGGCTCGTGCCGGCCGGTGCCGAGGGGGTGTTCGCGGGGAATCCCGCGACCCAGGAGGAGCTCGCGGCCGCGGTCGGGGTCCGCTTCGCCGGCGACGACGCCGAGTTCACCGAGGCGAATCTCGATGAGCTGGCGGAGCGTCTCACCGTCGCGGGACTCTTGTCGACGGCGGACAAGGAGGCGTACGACGGCGGGTCGATCACGCGCATCCGCGCGTTGCTCGAGCAGATTCCGCCCCCCGATCCGCTGCCCGAGCTCGAGATCGGACAGACGCTCGTCGACTACCTCTACGCCGAGCTCGTCGGCGAGACGTTCGTGGGCATCCAGTACGGCGAGGCGGGCTCCGATCCCGCGCCGGCGGTGCTGGACGCGGCGTGTTGTGGAGAGAACGCCTGCTTCGCGTCACGCACGCAGGAAGCGGTGCTGGTGGTCACGAGTCCGGACGCCTTCCCCGAGCTTCCGGATCCGGTCGCGGCTCTGACCGAATGCCTGTCGAGCGAGGAAGAGCTCACGCCGGAGGAAGTCGCGCTGCGCGTCTGCGAGTGTCTGCTCGACTCCTGGCGGGATCTTCCGGCGAACGTCGTCGAGTGCAACACGAACTTTCCGACGCTCTGCCTCGCGCGGGTGTTCTGGAGCCGCTTCTCGCTCGAAGGCGGGCAGATCACCGCGATCGACAACTGCGGCTGCCGGCAGCTCGCGCCGGGCGGTCCGATGCTTCGCTTCATCGGCGGCGGTGGCGGTACCGGTGTGGGAATTCCGGGGCCCAAGGGCGATCCCGGCCCGACCGGTGTCCCTGGACCGATGGGCGACATGGGTGTTCGAGGTCACACGGGCGACGAAGGCCCGCAGGGTCCGCCCGGCCCGCAGGGTCCGGAGGGTGGCCCGACGGGTCCGCAAGGGCCCCCGGGGATGGCGGGTGCGACGGGGCCGCAAGGTCCACAAGGCGCGCCCGGATCGGGCTCGATGGGCCAGCAGGGTCCGCAGGGTCCGGCTGGGCCGCAGGGTGCGAGCGTCGCCGGGCCGCAGGGCTCACCCGGCCCGCAGGGAGCGCCCGGTGCTCAGGGCGCTCAAGGCGCGCCGGGTGACCCGGGTCCGCAGGGTGCCCCCGGTTCCGCCGGCGCACAGGGTGCACAGGGCGCAGCGGGAGCAGAGGGCCCGCAAGGCTCTCAGGGCGCCGTCGGCGCACAGGGCGCACAGGGCGCGCAGGGCCCCCAGGGGGCCGGCGGCAGCGGCATCGTCGAAAAGCAGATCGCGGTCGACACCGACCAGGGGCTCAGCGCGGATTCTACCAACAACGTCTTCATTCCGACCGTGACCCCCGGACGCATCTCGAGCTTCACGGCCGTGGGCGGCACCTACATCCTCTTCTACTCGGCGGAGGTCGGACGCGGCACGAGCGGCAACCGCATCATGGCGCGTGTCATCAACACCGCGTCCGGCACCGTGCTCGCGAACATGCGCCGCGTTCAGAGCTTCGAGAACGTTCCCGACACGGGGATTCCCCTGGACACGAACTCGTCGCAAATGAGCACCGGCGGCGATCTCGTGAACTTCTCGGGCTCGGTGTTCCTCACGCTGACGGCCGGGACGACCCATCAGTTCGAGTTCCAGTTCGCCAACAACAATCTCACCGGCGCGACGAACGTGATCCGCGTGCGGCGCCAGCGCCTGATCTTGCTGAGGGTCGGGTAGCAAGTGCCGAAGGTCGTCGCTTCGCTCAGCACCTTGCCGCCGCGAGGCGATCACCTCGCGCTCACCCTCGAGAGCCTGCTCGTCCAGAGTCACAAGCTCGACGCCATCTACGTGAACGTCCCCTACAGCGCGCGCCGCGCTCAGGGGCCAATCGAGGTGCCGCCGTGCCTCACGGAGCTGTCGCGGCGCGCGCCGCAGATCGCGGTGCTGAGGACGGAGGACTTCGGGCCGGGCACCAAGCTCCTGCCGGCCCTCCAGCAGGTGCGTGACCGGGACGCGATCGTGATCACGTTCGACGACGACATGATTTACGATCCGAGGGTGGTCGCGACTTTGGTCGCGGCGAGCACGGCGCACCGGCATTGGGCGGTCGGCTTCTGCGGCTGGAACGTCGCTCGCAACGGTGACGTCGAGCGCGCGAGAACGTCGTTCGTGGACGTGCTCCAGGGCTTTGCCGGCGCGGCGTACCGCCGGGGTTTCTTCGAGGATGACGTGTTCCGCGCCTACCAGCGGCATCCGCGCTGCTTCTACGTCGACGACGTGTGGATCTCGGGCTACCTCGCGGAGCACGGTCACGCGCGCTTCCTGATCCGTCCGAAGATCGCGCCGCGGCACTCGCCGAACACCGCGGTCAACGCCCTGCGCAAGGAGCCCGAGAAGGTCGGGCACAACCGCGAGTGTGCTTTGTGCTGGCGGTTCTCGCCGGTCCGGGGCGGCTCGCCGCGGCGCGGCCTCGCGCTGCCACGGATCCGAGCGAGCTACGCCTTGCGGCGCAGCCTCTAGACGAAGGAGCACATGAAGCAGTTCAGCGTCACCAAGCCGGTCGAGGTGGGCTCCTCACTCGCGCGGATGCTCACGGTGCTGAAAGCGCAGCCCGGTGGTCGCCTTTACGCGCACAGCGTGAAGCTCGGGCACTGCTGGCCGACGGCGAATCAGCAGTGGCTCCTGAAGACGCTGTTCTTGCCCGACAACGAAGCGGCGAGCGCCTGGCGCGCGTGGCGCGACTACAACGACCCGGACCTGATGGACGTGCCCTCGATGCGGCTCGTCCCCCAGCTCTATCGCCGCCTGCGCGCGCTCGGCATCGACGACGTGTGGCTGCCTCGCTTCAAGGGCGCGTACAAGAAGACCTGGACCAACAACCAGCGACTGCTCTTGCACACGCTGCCGGCGCTCTCGTCGTTCGAACAGATCAAGGTCTCCGCGGTCGCGCTGAAGGGGTTCGCGGTCACGTTGAAATACCTGGGCGCGGACTTCGGCCTGCGCTCGATGTTCGACCTCGATCTGCTGGTCCCGAGCGCGCGCGCGATCCAGATCGTCAATCACCTGGTCGCGAACGGCTGGCACCTGAACGCGAACTTCAGCGTCGGGCACCTGAAGCAGCACGCGCTCCATCAGGAGCACGCGCGCGAGTTCACGAACGGCCTCGGCCACGCGGATCTGCACTGGCACATGCTGCACCAGGATCCGACCGACTTCGTGGACGACTGGGTGCGGGGCGAAGCGAAGCCGTTCACGTTCCGCGGGCACCGCTTCCAGGTGCCGAGCCCCACGGCGCTGCTCTTGCACGTGTGCCTGCACGGCGTGCGCTACTGCAGCATTCCGTCCGTGATGTGGGCGGCCGACGCGCTCACCGTGGTGCAAGCGGCGCCGTCGGAGATCGACTGGCGCGCCCTGGTCGCGCTCGCGCAGCGCCGCAGGCTGGTGCTACCGGTGCTGGACTCGCTGTCGTTTCTCGAGAGCGTCGTGAAGGGCACGGTGCCGCGGGAGGTGCTCGGCGAGCTCCGACAGAGTCGCACGTCGCGCATCGAGGAGCTCGAGTACGAAGCGCTCGTCACGGCCCCTTCACGCCGCTCGGAGACCCTGGCTGCCGCGATGCGCTACATGGTGCTGCTGCGCCAGCGCCAGCCGGCGATCGATCCCGACCTGCTGCTCTCCACGCGCTCGAATCCGCGGCGGAGAAGCGGCGCGCGCCCCGCGGAAAAAGGACCCCTCACGCGTGCGCTCGGCGTGCGCGCGCGCTGGTGACTCACGAACTGGAACGTGTACTCTCTGGTGGATCATGGAAACCTGCTATCGAATTTCGTCGGCGCAAATTGCCCATCAGAACATCGACGGCGAGGTCATCGTGATCCGGTTCGATACCGGTAGTTACTTCAGCCTGAACGGCAGCGCGGCCGAGCTCTGGCAGATGCTCGACAGGCCGCAGACGGTGCGCAGCCTGTGCGCGCGCTTCGCGAACTCGAACGAGGCCGCCGAGCGCGCGCTGCAGAAGTTCGTGGACGAGCTCAGCGCGGAGGGTCTGGTCGAGCGCGTGACGACGAGCCCGGCTCGCGTCGAGAACGGCGCCAAGCTGCCGTTCAGCGCTCCCGTGCTCGAGAAGTACTCCGACATGCAGCACCTGCTGCTCGCAGATCCCATGCACGACGTCGAGGAAGCAGGGTGGCCGCGGCTCAAGGCATAGAGCTGCCCGGCGCCGATCTCGCCGCCGCGCGAACGGAGCCCAGGGTCTCCGCTGCGCTCGGCGCCGTGCCACCGGCGTACTTCGAGGAGGCGGTGGAGGTCGCGGAGCGCGCGTTCGGGCCCGAGTCGATCGAGCGCTCGTATCGGGTGGGCGGGCTCGATTGTCGGGTGCGGTACGCGAGCCCCGCGGTCGAGGCGGCGATCCATCGCGCGCTCGCGCACCTCGAGCGGCCGGCGCGGAGCGCCGCGGAGCTTTCGATCCACGTGTGGGACAGCGCGCGCGCCGAGGAGGCGCTGCCCGAGCCGCACGAGATCATGCTGCTCTACTACCGCAATCATTGCCTCGCGCTGTGCAGCGACGCTCGCTACCTCGCGCTCGACGAGCGCTGGCTCGCCGCGAAGAGCTTCATCGACCGCGAGCGCGGCGAGGCCTGGTACTGCCTCGAGGGCATCGAGCGGCTTCCGTACTACCAGCGGGCGGCGCCGCTCCGCTCGGTGCTGAACGCGCTCTTCGGCCCGCGGCGCCGTCACCTGATCCACGCCGCAGCGCTCGGCACGCCCGCGGGCGGCGTGCTCTTGCCCGGGCCTTCGGGTGTCGGCAAGTCGTCCACGGCCCTGAGCTGCCTCGGCGGCAGCCTCGGCTACCTGGCGGACGACTGGTGCGGTCTCTGGGAGAGCGACGAACCGCGGATCTTCAGCGTGTACGGCAGCGCCAAGCTCTGCACCGACAACGTCGGACGTTTTCCCGAGCTCCGCGAGCGCGTGCAGGGCTACGACACGATGGATCGCGAGAAGGCCACGCTCTTCTTGGGCGAGCACTGGCCGGGGGCGCTGCTCGCGGAGTGCGCCGCCAGGGCCATCCTCCTGCCCGAGCTCGCCGGGGGCGAGCGCACCGAGATCGAGCCGGCGCCGCGCCGGCAAGCCTGGCAGGCGCTGCTCGAGTCCACGCTGTCGCAGCTCCCCGGCTGCGAGCCGAACTCCGCGGCCGAGCTCATCACCCGCACCTGCGCGCGCTTGCCCGCCTATCGCCTGAAGCTCGGAACCGATCGAGACGGCGTGCGCGAGGCGGTCGAGACCTTCATGGCTTCATCATGAACAACCCCGGTATCAGCGTGATCATTCCGTGCTTCAACATGGGGCGCTTCCTCGCCGAGGCGGTGGAGAGCGTGCACGCGCAGCGCCACGAGCCGCTCGAGATCATCGTCGTCGACGACGGCTCGAGCGACGACAGCGCCGAGCACGCGAAGCGGCTTCTGGGCGACGTCCGCTACCTGTGGCAGGAGAATCAGGGGCCCGGCGCGGCGCGCAATCACGGGCTGCGCGCCGCGCGGCACGAGATCGTGGCGTTCCTCGACGCCGACGATCTCTGGCCCGCGGACAAAACGAGCGTCGAGCTCGCCCACCTGGAGAGCGACCCGGAGCTCGACTTCGTCGTCGGCAATCAGCGCCACTTCGCCCGCAAGCCCGGCGCGCCCGAAGGGTCGCGAGAGTACGAGTTCGAGGAGCCGTACTTCATCTTTCTGTTCGGGTGCGGCCTCTTCCGCAGGCGCGTGTTCGACAAGGTCGGCGTGTGCGACGAGAGCATGCGCTACAGCGAAGACACGGATTGGTTCTTCCGCTGCCGCGAGGCGGGCGTCCCGTACAAGGTGATCCCCGAGGTGACGGTCTTCTACCGGCGCCACGAGTCGAGCATGACGCACGGCCGCGACGCGGTCGCCAAGGGCTTCCTCTCGGCCATCAAGAAGTCGCTCGATCGACGCCGCACGATCGGCCAGCGCGACCTGCCCTGGCTGTACGGCAGCCTGTACTCCAAGAAGACCGAGCCCGAGCGCGGGGAGCGCTGAGCGCGTGGCCGCCGCCCGTCGCATCAGCGTGATCGTCCCGGTGTACAACGGGGAGCGCTTCGTGGGCGACGCGCTCGCGAGCATCCTCGGCCAGACGCTCGCGCCGGACGAAGTCTGCGCCGTCGACGACGCTTCCACCGACGAAACGGCGAGCGTGGTCGCGCACTATCCGCGCGTTCGCTACCTCAAGCAAGAGCGGAATCAGGGCCAGGCCGTGGCGCTGAATCGAGGCGTGGCGAGCACGAACGGCGATTGGCTCGCGTTCCTCGACGCGGACGATGTGTGGGTGCCGAACAAGCTCGAACTCCAGTGCCGCGCGCTCGACGAGGACCCGGAGCTCGACGTCGTGTACGGCCTGCTGCGGGAGCGCGTGATGGGCGAGCAGGGCGCGCTCGCGCGGCGTGACGGCGCGACGCATCCCGCTCAGCTGCCGAGCGCGATGCTGATCCGCCGCGCGGCGTTCGACGCGGTGGGCGGTTTCGACGGCCGCTTCACACTGGGCAGCGTGGTCGACTGGTACGCGCGCTCGCGCGAAGCGAAGCTGCGCGAGCGGATCTTGCCCGACGTGCTCTACGAGCGGCGCATCCACGGCGACAACATCGGAATCCGCAAGGCCTCACAGCGCGGTGACTACTTGTCCGTGGTGAAGGCCGCGCTCGACCGGCGCCGCGCGGCGGAAGCGCGCAGCCGACCGGCGGAGGGCAGGGCGGAGCCGCAAGAACCCGAAGGAGAGTAGCCTGGACGCCTCGCCGCTCGTGAGCTGCCTGTGCGTGACCGAGGATCGCGCGGCGTTCTTGCCGTGGCTCCTGTGGTGCTTCGACCGGCAAACCTGGCCGCGCAAGGAGCTCGTGATCGTGGACAGCTCGCTCGCGCCGCCGGCGCTCGGCGAGCGAGGCGACGTGCGCGTGGTGCGCGCGCCGCACCGGAGCCGCGTCGCGGAGAAGCGCAACCTGGCGCTGCGTGAGGCGCGCGGTGAGTTGCTGGCTTGGTTCGACGACGACGACTGGCAACACCCGGAGCGCCTGAGCGTGCTGGTGCCCGCGCTCGCGCCGGGGATCACGCACGCGGGGCCGGCCTCGAGTTGGTTCTTGGACCTTCCGGCTCGACACTGCGAGCGTTACGTGGGGCCGGAGCAGCCCATCTTCAACGGCGCGCTCTTTCGCACGAGCGCGGCGGCGGCGCTGGAGTTCGACACCAGCCGCGCGCGCGCCGCGGACACGTACTGGATGCGGAAGCTCGCGGCGCACGGCGCTTACCGGGTCACGCCCGAGCCGCTGTTCTTCTGGCTGTCGCACGCGCGGAACCTGAGCAATCCGCGCACGCGGGTGCGCTGTACGCTGCCGGAAGCGACACTGCGCGAGGCGCTGGGTCCGGCGTGGGCGGACACCGACGCGGAGCTCGAGCGCCTGCGCGCGCGGCTCGCCGACGAACCGCGCGCCACCGCGAAGCCCGCGAGCGTCGTTCGCGCGGGCTCCGGCCTGCCGCGCATCGTGTCGGCCTGGAACGACCGCACACCCCTGCCCGAGCCGCCGCGCGAGCTCGCGCGCGCCGCGCGCGAGACGCGGTTCGTCGTTCCGGCTCCCGACTGGAGGCCGCCGCCGGTCTCGGCGCTCGTCAAGGCGACCATCCTGGACGCGCCGTACCTCGGCGCGATCGTGCCGCACATGCTCGCGCAGGCGAAGTGTCGTTTCGCCGAGCGGCTCGTGATCGTGGATCCGCGTCCGGAGTTCTCCGGCAAGTATCGGGACCGTCCGCGTGGTACGCGGGCGCTGCTCGACGCCGTGTTGTCGAAGCTCGTGCGCGAAGGTCACGTGGACCGGGTGCTCGAGGTGTCCTCCGAGCGCGAAACGGTCGAGCGCGTGATGAGCGCGTACTTCGGGCCGGAGGGAGGCGCGCTGCCGACCTACGCCGCGAGCGGCGGCCCGATCTTCCCGACCCTGTTCGGGCTCGAGTCGGTGGCCACGGATCACGTGCTGCAGATGGACGCCGACATGTTCTTCCACGCCGACGGGGTCGGATGGGTCGACGAGGGGCTCAAGCTCCTCACCGATCCTTCGATCTGGCTCGTGATGAGCCAGGCGGGGCCGCCCGCCGGGCCAGTCGGATCGCGCGCGAGCCTCGGGCGGAAGAACGCGCGGCGCGCGCGTTGGGACGGCGAGCGCGGCGTGTGGAAGTTCACGACCGCCTCCACCCGCTACTTTCTCACCGATCGCCGGCGCCTGCGCGGCAACGTGCCGGTGGTCTGGCACGCGCCGGTCGAGCTCGTGCCGCTCGAGCAGTGTCTCGGGGCCGGGCTCCAGCGCGCGGGGACGTTTCGCGTCAACCTGGC
>DASXWF010000736.1:0-5636 GCA_036503835.1 Polyangiaceae bacterium
CTTCGGCACCGTCGGCCCCCCCGCCCGCGTGGGGTCGCCGCCTGAGATCTCGCGCATCGTGCTGACGGCGTAGCCAGGGCTGAGGCAGTGGGGGTGACTTGAAGGCTGGTTTTAGCCGCCAAGGCCGGCGGCCTTGGCGGCTAAAAAACCGCAGCAGAACGCTTCAACCTCTCAGGTCTTCGGCACGACGCTGACGAGCAGCGCGCCCGTCTGCCGTAATGCGGCGTGAAAGCGCGTGAGGCGTGCGGCGTCGAGGGCGGGTCGCGGGGGTGTGCCGCGCCAGAGTTCGACGGCGCGGCGGCGCGGGTCGAGGCGTTCGCTCGCTTCGACGCGAGCGAGCTCGCGTTGCGCGAAGCTCACGTCGCTGGCCGCAACGCTGGTCGTCGCGAGGCGTTCGAAGAGGGCTCGCACGCGCGCGATCGCCGCCGCCTCCTGGCCGTCGGTCGCGGCGATTTGAATGAGGATGGCTCCCGCCTCCGGGCCGCCGAGCGCCCGCGCCGACGCCGAGCCCGGTAGATCGGAGAGCGTCTGATCGAGCCAACCCCCGGGTCGGTTGAGCAGCAGCAGCGTGGCGGCCGCTTCGAGCGGGAGCCGGCCTTCGAAGCCGGCGAACGGGAGCGCCAGGTAGCTGCCCTCCGGCGTGTCGAGCACCGCCTTCAACGTCATCTCGCCCGTCTTCGGGGTCCAGCGCCCCTGCGGAGCGCAGCGCGTCACGCTGGTCCGTACGGGGCGGAGCCAGCGCTCGAGCTCACCGCGGAGCGCTTCCGCCTGATCGGCGGGGCCGTTGGCGAGCACGGCGAGCCGGAGTGGTCGCGCGAGGAAGCGCTTGAGCACCGCGCCCAGGCCGCCGTCGGGCGCGCTCTCCAGTGCGCCGAAGGTGCCGCGCGGCTCGAGCCACGAGGGATGTCCTTGCGTGAGGGTGTCGAGGACGAGGCTGTAGCCGCGGCGTTCCTCGCGTCCGACCTGATCGAGGAGCGCCTCGCGCGCGCGGGCCACGTCTTCGGAATCCGTGCGGGGCGCCGCCAGGGCCTGGCCGAGCGCGGCGCCGATGCGCGCCGCCTGCGCGCGCGCGTCTTCGCGAGGGTTGCGCGGCGCGGCATGAGCGAGGATGCCGACGCCGTCGCCGGCGATCCAGGGCTCGAACGTGACGTCGGAGCCCTCCCGCGCTGCCGAGCGCGCGAGCGCGCTCACGACGAGCGCCGCTTCCCCGGCGTCGGCGCTGGTTTCGCCGGTCGTGCCGCAGGTGGACGCGAGCAGCGCGAAGAGCCGCGCCTGGCCGCGCTCGGCGCGCGAGGCGAGCTCGACGCTCGCTCGCGCTTCGGCCTCGCGCTGCGCCGCAACGGCCGCGGCGAGATCGAAGCGCCCGCGTTCGTTCGCCTTCGCGGTGTACGCGGCGAGCCGCCGCGCCGGCCCGGCGGCACGTTTGCCGACGAGCGCGCGCCAAGCCGCCGCCGCTGCAGCCTCGCCCGGATCGGTCGGGCGCAGGACCGCCTCGTCGAGCTCGCCCCCGGCCGTCGGGACGTGCACCCAGCGCAGCTCTTCGCCGATCACGGCGCTGGCGCGTGCCACGTCCGCAGCGCTCGGCCCCGGATCGCCGTCGGGCGGGAGCACATCGACCCGAACGCACGCGCCGCGCGGGCGGGCCACGGCGCTCGCGCGCTCGATGCGCCAGGGCGGGTCGAGCGCTGCCAGCCGTCGCGACAGCAACGACTGAGCGCGGCCGAGCGCGTCGGCGGTCGCGACGGCCGAGTCCGCGTTCCCGACACGGACCGCGACGGACAGGCGCCGCCGCTCGACGGGCGCGAAGTCGGCGAGGAGATCCTCGCGCGCGGGCCAGGCGTCCACCGGCGCGTCGCCCGAAGGCCAGGCCTCGCCGCTCGCGAGCGCCTCGCTGACCGCACGACCGATCTCTTCGGCACCCACGACCGCGAAGGCCGAAGCCTTGCTCGCGTGGGCAGCGCGCAGGCCCGCCGCGAGCTCCTCCTGCGCGGCGGCGGAGCGTGGATCCCAGGCGGGCGGCGCCGTGAGCCCGAGCTCTCCCGAACAGGAAGCGACGAGCGCCTCGCCCGGGCCGGCGAACCTGCGCTCGCCGAGCGCCTGAACCGCGGCTCGCGCCGCTTCGAGTCCGGGCTCACCCGGGCGCAGCGCTTCGGTGAGCGCTGCCACGAGCGACTGCACGAAGCGCCGCCCTTCGGCGGCGTTCCGCACGGGTGTCTCGAGCGAGTAGCCGAGCGCGTGGGCGCGCACGCGAGTGTTCCCGAAGCCGCGCGCCACGAGCCGCGCGCGGAGCAGCGCCGGAACCGAAACGGCCGCGGTGGCGCTCGCGTCGCGCGCTACCGCGAACGCGATCGCCGCGTGCGGATCGCCGAGACGCGGATTGCGAACCACGACCGGCCGATCATCGAGACCGGCCTGGAGCAGGCGCCCCCGCGCGCCCGTGCCCGCGGCCGCTCCCGAGGGGTGTTGGCCGCCGCCGCAAGCCACGAGCACGCACGCGAAGGACAGCGCGAGAACCGGGTGCGTGCGCACGTCCTCGCTGTACCACGGGCATCACGCAGCGAGCGACCGCTCACCGAGCAGGCTCTCCAGCCGGCGCTGGATCTTGTGCTTTTTCGAGTACACCGTCTTCACGCTGATGCCCATGCGGCGTGCCACTTCGCAGGGGTCGAGGCCCTCGCCGAAGTAGAGGTTCACGAACTCACGGTCCTTCTGGGTGAAGCCCGCGAGCAGGCTGCCCATGTGCTGCATGCGCTCGTGACCGAGCGTGACCTCCGCGGGGTCGGGCGTTTCGCTCGCGAGCTCTTCGGCCTCGGCGAGCTGCGCGGTGCGCGGAATCTTGCGGATGCTGCGCAGGAAGTCGTACGCCGTGTGGGTCGCGAGCAGGCCGAGCCACGTGCCGAGCTTGCAGCCGCGCTCGGGCGCGAAGCTCCTGAGCTTCATGCGATTGTTCGCGAGCAGCTGCACGCACAGCATCGAGTAGATTTCGGCGGCGTCGTCGGGACGCACGACGCTCGAGAAGCGCGCCGTGACCCGGCCGATGCAGCTCTGAATCAGGCGGCCGTAGCGCAGCGAGAGCGCGCGCCATGCGTCCGGATCGTTGTCGACGAGTCCCTTCACGAGCTCCATGTCGGAGCAGGTGCAAAAGCAGGAGACCGCGAGGGCGCGGGGACTCGAAGTGAGCGACGGGGAGACGACGACGGACGACATGAACGGGACCTCCAAAGCGGGCCAACTCGGCCCATGGCGGTCTCTTCAGCACCCGGCGTGCCAGCTATTTATCTATGTAAATTCAGTGACTTACATAGCGTAACCCGGCGTAACCAGCGTAACGCCCGTTACGCTTCCCGCTGAAGGCTCGGCGCGGCCACTCACACGAGGGCGGGGCCCCCGGTCGGCGAGGGCTACAGCGTCGGAACAGTGAGTCCTACTGCCGGGCCCGCGGATGTCTTCCCGGCTCGCCGGCGGTTTCACCGAGAGGAGAACGTCCGGGCCCAGCGCCGGGGCGGTGGTAGGCTCGCAGGGAAGTCCGTGAGCGGTCGCGTCAAGGCACTGTTTCTGCTGGCGCTGGCGCTCGTGAAGACGCTCTTCTTGCGGCTGTTCTCGGGGCGGCACGACGGGATCGCGGAGTTTCGGCAGAACTACGACGCCGACGGCCTGCCCCCCGTGACGCCCGACGAACGCACCGCGATGGTGAGCTTCCAGCGCTGCATCGCCTGCGGCCTCTGCGATCGCGGCGAAGCCGATCGCATCGCGCGCTCGGGTGGGGCTTATCGCGGCGTGATGGGCCTGGTGGTCGCGGGGTCCCGCAGCATGCCGGAATTCCGCGCGGCCGCGTACGGCTTCCGCTTCGTGCCCGAGGAGGTCCTCGCGGAAAAGGAGCGGATCTGTCCCGTGCGAATCCCGTTCCGCCAGGTGGCCGCTTTCGTTCGCGACAAGGCCGAGGCCGTAGGCGGCCCGCTCCCGCTTCCTAGCCACATCGCGTCATTGCCTCCGCGCTCGCCGCGAAGCCGCGACGCGGGCCCCTGAGGCCCGAAGCCCTTCCCGCGCCGCCCGATTGTAGTAAAGAGTCGGGCCGCGAAACGTCATGGCAGATTCCCCGAAAGTTCCGCTGCCCCCGCTCGACGGCTGGGCCCTGATCCTCGGCGCCTCGAGCGGCTTCGGTGCCGCGGCCAGTCTGAAGCTCGCCGAAGCCGGTTCGAACGTGATCGGCGTACACCTCGACCGGCGCGCGACGATGCCGCAGGTGGAGCGCCTGAGCGGGCAGATCCGCGAGCTTGGCCGCGAAGCCTGGTTCTTCAACGTGAACGCTTGCGATCCGGAGAAGCGAGCCGAAGTGCTCGCGGAGGTCTCCAAGCGCTTCGCCGAACGCGGCAAGGGTGAGCGCATTCGCGTCCTTCTGCACTCGCTCGCCTTCGGGACCCTCAAGCCGCTGGTCGCCCCCGATCCGGCCGAGGAGCTCAGTCAGAAGCAGATGGACATGACCCTGGACGTGATGGCGAACAGCCTCGTCTACTGGGTTCAGGATGTCCTCCGCCGGGAGCTCCTCAGGAGTGACGGGCGAATTTTCGCGATGACGAGCACCGGGTCGAATCAGGTGTGGGCCGGCTACGGCGCGGTCAGCGCCGCCAAGGCAGCGCTCGAGTCGCACTGCCGCCAGCTCGCGCTCGAGCTCGGACCGCGCGGCATCACCGCGAACGCCATCTGCGCCGGTGTCACCGACACGCCGTCGATGAACAAGATCCCGAACGCCGAGAACCTGCAGTCCGTCGCGATCCGCAAGAATCCGTCTCACCGCCTGACCCTGCCGGAAGACGTAGGAAACGCGCTGGTTGCCCTGTCTCAGACCTGCACGTACTGGCTGAACGGCAACATCCTCTACGTGGACGGCGGCGAAGCGCACAGCGGATGACGATGGCCCGCCGGCGCGGCCGTCCCGCCGGCGTGTTTGTCGTCTTGCTGCTCGCGCTGCCGCAGCGCGCCTTCGCGCAAGCGCTGCCGGCGGCTCAGCGAACGAGCGTGAGCCGCGGCGCGACCCCGAACGCCGCCACGTGTCCGCTCTCCTCCGCGACGTAGACGTTGCACTGCTCGTCCACGCGCAGGAGATCGGGGATGAGATCGCTCGGCAGGGTGCCGAGGGTCTCGCCGTCGCGCGGGCGGAGCACGTGGACGTGCTGCTGCGGGACGAAGAGGGCGCCGCTCCGCAGCACCGGTTCGAGGCGCCGCGGCTGGTCGGCCTCGACGTGGCGGGGGAAGTCGTGCGCGTAGCGGAGCTTGCCGTTCGCCGCGTCGAGCCCGAAGAGCCGCCCGGAAGCGGAGTTGCCGATCAGCGTGTCGTCCACGGCGAGCCAGCTCGTGGCGGGCGCGGAATAGCCGGGGGCGAGATCGAAGAGGGACTCGCCGGTCTCGCGATCGAACGCCGCGAGGCCCGAGCCGCGCCGGTCCCGGGTCGGGAACGCCACCACCGCGGGTGTGACGAGCGGCGGGTGGCCGGGCGTCGGGCGAGCAGGCAGCTCGCGCGACCAGCGCACTTCGCCCGTCCAGAGGTCGATGTGATACGCGCGGGTCGGGCCGACGGGGCCGCCGGCGGTCACGAAGGCCGCGTCCCGGTCGAAGCTCAGATCGGGAGTGAAGGGGAG
>DASXWF010000737.1:0-2763 GCA_036503835.1 Polyangiaceae bacterium
ACCTGCTTGTCGAGCGTGCGAATTACCCGGCCCTGAACGAGACAAGGCGGGGTCGGGCAGGCGAGATTGCCGTCGATCTCGAGCGACGTATCGTGCCGTCGATCGTAGAACAGCGCGGCGCCCAGGTACGGCGTGAGCGCCGCCCATTCGCCGAGCGGCACGTGGTACCCGAAGCTGAGCTCGCCCGAAAACCGCTCGAGTCGCGACTCGAGCACCGTGGGCGAGTCGGGCTCGATGTTGGCGCCCATGAACCCGAGCCGCACCCACACCGGGTAGCGTTTCCGAATGCGCACGCCGGTGCCGACCGAGAAGCCGTCGATGGCCTCGTCCTGCCAGTGCACGACGAAGCCGAGCTCGAGGCCGTCGAAGTGGACGGCGCGCCGCGGCGGCGACTGGGTGCCGATGCGCGCGACGAGCTCCTGGACGCGAGCGATCCGAACGATCAGCCCGATGCC
The DNA here is from genome assembly GCA_036503835.1 of Polyangiaceae bacterium. Classification (GTDB taxonomy): domain Bacteria; phylum Myxococcota_A; class Polyangia; order Polyangiales; family Polyangiaceae; genus PMG-095. Next base: position 456 of record DASXWF010000737.1, read on the forward strand.
CTGCGCTTCGTTGAGCTTGGCGCTCACGACGCCGATCACCTCGCCTTCGCGGTTCAGGACGGGCCCACCCGAATTTCCAGGGTTGATGGCGGCGTCCGTCTGCAGCCACGACGAGGCGACCGCGCTGACCACGCCTTGCGTGAGGCTCCAGTTGAGCAGCCCGCGGAGCTCCGGCAGCTGCCGATCGAGCCCGGAGAACGGGTGTCCGATCACCGCCACCGCCTCGCCGATCTCGACGCTGCCGAGATGCGGCGGCAGGAGCCGCGCGTTCTCCATCGGCGTTTCGAGCTCGAGCAACGCTACGTCGTGATCGCGCGAGTAAGCGACGACGGTCGCTTCGGTGCGCCTGCCGTCCACGGCTCGCACGAGGATCGTCTCCGCGTCGTCGACCACGTGGAGCGCCGTCGCGACGTGGCGCTGGCTGTGGAAGAAAAAGCCGCTGCCTGCGCCGCTCTCCGTTTCGATCAAAACGACCGAATCGGCGACCTGCTCGTAGAGTGACTTCAACCAGGGTACGTTGCGATCGGGCGCCGAAACCGTGACGGGCGGCGCGGGTGCCGGCGTCGTGGCCGGAGCCGGCTGCGGAGCCGGGAAAGGTGCGGGCGTGGCCGAAGGCGCCGCCGCCGGTTCCTGCGCCCACGCCGCCCGCGAGACCACCAAGAAAAGCGCGAGAAACCCGAGCTGCGTCACGATCCGTCGCCAGCGAGCGCGAGACGTGACGCGTCCTTTTCTGCCCTTCATGGACGCCGAGTTGCCTCATTTCGAAACGGTCGTCCATCGCAATCTCGGGGCCGCGCGCCGCGCCGTGCTTTTGCTCGCGAACACGCTCATGCTATCGCTCCCCCGCGCGTTGCTGCGGGGCGGATGGACCATGACTCTTCGCTCGTTGCCGCTGCTCGGACTCACCCTCATCACCGCCGGTTGCTCGGGCCGCGCCGCCGTGCCCGACACACCGGATCTCGCGGCCCTGCGCGCCGAATACGAGCATCCGAACGCCGAGCTCGACGAAACGTCCGTCCGCGAAATGCTCGAGACGGCACCCGACGTGCAGACTTTCCTCGCGGGCCTCAGCTCGCTCGAGCTTGCGAGCACGGGCGTGAACGAAGCGAGCGCGAGCGCCGGACAGAAGAGCGGCGCGGGCATCAATCTCCAGGGCTCGATCGAGATCGAGGCCCGTTGCCCGGGCGACTTCGATGACCCCGTCTACGACGCGAGCCGGAACGGCAGCATCGGCCTCACGCTCGCGGTCGAAAACACGCGCATCTTGCGTGGAATCTACGGACACGCCTCGAACTGCGTCGCGCGCCGGACCTACTTCGATACGACCGTGCGGGTGAGCCTGGATGGGCCGTTCTCGATCGATCTCGGGGGTGACATCGACCTCCGCCAACCCACGCTGCGAAGGCTGCTCTTTGCGTTGGGGGGTGAGATCACCATCGGCGACACCTCCTTCACCGGCGTGAGCGGGCGCATCACGGGCGACAGCGTCGAATCGTTGTTCACCCTACCTGACGACAGCACGGTGGTCCTTTTGGTGCTGGCCGCGGGCGTGATCGGCGTGCGCGATCAGGAGGGCACGTGGGCCTGCGACGCCGTCAACTTCGAATGCTCGCGCAACTGACACGGCACCCGCGACTGACGCTCGGTCAGAAGCGGCCAGGGCTCGCTGCTCTCGTGGGCGGCGTTCTCTTGCTCTGCCTGGCATGGCCGAGCCCGGCGCGCGCGGATCAGCTCACCGATCCTCGCACCGACTACACCGCGTACACCCGCGCCCAGGGCGAGGTCGCCGCCGGCCTGTTCAAAGTCGAGCTCGGCGTCATCGACGAAGTGATGGTCGGCACCTACGTCCCGACCTGGTTCGCGTTCCCCTTCCTCAGCGTCCCGATCCCGACCGCCTACGTGAAGGCCAGGAGCTGGTGGGACGGACCGCTCACCCTCGCCCTGCGCGGCGGCGTCGCCTACTTCAACGCGAAGGCCCTCGCTCACATCGCCGACCAGGACGTCTCCGCGAGCGTCCTCTCCACCTCGAGCGAGCTCGATCTCTCGTACCAGATCCACCAGCGCTTCACGCTCACGCTCGGCGTCGATCTCAGCACGATCCACGCCGTCGGCAGCGGCGACGACGCCGCCACCTCCATCGAAGGGGCGTCCACCGCCAATACCTACAGCATGCGCCTGTTCGGCGAGTGGCGCCTGACGCGCGTGTTCGCGCTGACCCTGCTCACGCGCGTCTTGCTCTATCAGAGCCCGTACGGCGCCGACTCCGAGGCCGAGAACGACGAAGTGACGGTCACCACCGACCTCTCCG
>DASXWF010000738.1:0-4213 GCA_036503835.1 Polyangiaceae bacterium
TGGCCCAGAATTTGTTCGTCTCGGTGACGAGCCGATAGAGTTCCGCTGGCCTGCCACGGGTGCGAACAGCGGTGCCCGAGGCGGGTTCGATCCGGAGCCATCATGCGGTTTTCCTCGAACCGGGCGGCCTTTCGCCCGTCATCCCTGGCGGCCCCGCTGGCCCTGCTGGCGGCGCTCAGCCTGGCCCAGCCGGCTTTCGCCGCCGAGACGCGCGCAGCCAAGGCGACGCACGTCGCCGTGCAGCAGAGCGGGGGCAGTGAGACGCGCGTCGTCGTGAGCTTTTCGAGCGCGCCGAGCTTCACCGCCCGCCTGGACAAGCAGAAATCCCGCCTGATTGTGGACGTGACCGGCGCCGAGCTCGCCGGCGTCCCCACGGCGCTCACCGACAAAGTGGGCGTGGTCGGGGGGGTGATGGCGCAATCCTTCGCCGTCCCCGGCGGGCGTACGGCTCGCTTTCTGGTCACCCTGCTCGAGGACGTCGCGTATTCGGTGACGGTCGAGGGCACCGATCTCGTGGTCCGCCTCGCGCCGAGCAAGGTCGGGCTCGCCAAATCGGCCTCCGCGGCCCGGCCGGCGCCCGCGCCGAGCGACGTCCCGGCGGCCGTGCGCGCCGTGCGCTTCGAGCGCGCCAACGACGAGGATCGCGTCCTCATCGAGCTGTCCGAGAGGGCGCGTTTTCGCGAGCCGACCTCCGGCTCCGGCCACGCCGAGCTCGTGATCGAGACGGCCCGCCTGCCCGAGGAGCTCGTCCGGACCCTCGACGTGTCCTCCTTCGGCGGGAAGGTGACCGCCGTCTCGAGCTATCCGACCCCGAGCGATCCGAAGTCGGTGACGCTCCAGGCCGACGTCCCGGAGGGCGTCTCGAGCCGGGTCGATCGGCGCGGGAACACGCTCGTCTGGGCGTTCTTCGAACCCGGCAAGCAGGCCTCCTCGCAGAGCGGGATTGCCCGCGACGGCGGAGTCGCCCGCCGCGTGCGCACCGTCAGCGTCGAGGAGGTCCAGAACGACATCCCCGAGGTGCACGACGGCTACTCGCCCACCGCGCTCGTCGAGAAGAGCAGCCAGGCGGAGGACGCCGGCGGCTTCGCCCCGACCACGCTCGGCCAGCAGCGCAACTTCGCGGGCCGCCGCATCGACCTCGACCTGAAGGACGCCGACGTCCACAACGTGCTCCGGCTGCTGGCGGACGTGGGACAGGTGAACGTCGTCACGTCGGACAACGTGACCGGCACCGTCACGATTCGCATGCGCAACGTGCCCTGGGACCAGGCGCTCGACATCGTGCTCCAGTCCAAGGGACTCGGCATGGTGCGCACCGGCAACATGATCCGCGTCGCGCCCCTCGCCGACCTCGAGAAAGAGCGCGAAATGCAGCTCGCGCGGCGGGCGCAGGAAGTGAAGCTCGCGCCGCTCGAGACCCGCCTCATCCCCGTGAGCTACGCCACCGCCACGGACATCCAGGAGCGGGTGCGCCCGTTGCTCAGCGAGCGCGGGTCGGTCGCCGTCGACCAGCGCACGAACGTGCTCATCGCTCGCGACATCGCGGGCAACCTGAACCAGATCGAAGAGCTCATCCGCTCGCTCGACACGCAGACCCCGCAGGTCCTGGTCGAGGCGCGCATCGTCGAGGCCACGAGCCGCTACCTGCGCGACGTCGGCATCCAGTGGGGCGGCGACGGCACGTTCTCCGCGGCCACCGGCAACCCGACGGGCCGGGCCTTCCCGAACTCGATCGGCGGGGTCGGCGGCGCGAGCGACGGCAACACGCCGACCGCCGGCCTGAGCCCCTTCAGCAACACCGTCGCCAACCCGAACTTCGCCGTGAACCTGCCGGCGGCGGTGGGCACCGGATCCGGTGGCGCGCTCGGCCTCACCTTCGGCTCCGTCGACAACACCGTGAACCTCGCGGTTCGGCTCTCGGCGGCCGAGGCGAGCGGCCTGCTCCGCATCCTCTCGAGCCCGCGCATCCTCACGCTCGACAACCACACCGCGCGCATCTCGCAGGGCACCCTGATCCCCTTCTCGCAGGTGAGCTCGCAGGGCGTCCAGACGACCTTCCAGGAAGCGAAGCTCCAGCTCTTGGTCCTCCCGCACGTGACCGCGGACGGCAGCGTCAGCATGCACGTGAAGATCAACCGCGACGAGCCCGACTTCAACCAGACCTCCGCGCGCGGCGACCCGACGATCTTGAAGCGTGAGGCCGAGACCGAGCTCCTCGTCATGGACGGTCACACGGCGGTCATCGGCGGCATCTTCACCCGCAACACCGGCCGCAACCTCGACCAGGTCCCCTTCTTCGGCGACATCCCGATCCTCGGCCTGCTCTTCCAGCGCCGCCGCGCGAGCGATCAACGGAGCGAGCTCGTGATCTTCCTCACGCCCCGCATCGTGAATCGCGCCGAAGCGCTCGGCCGCTAACCTTAGCCCGAGCCCGAGCCCGAGCCCGAGGCCTACCTCGAAGCTCGCCAGAGTGCGTTTTTCGTCACCCGTCCTCGCGGAATGGTGAAAGATTGCGACGGCGATGGCGAAGGTGACGCAGCACAAGTGTCCGAAATGTGGGGCGCCGCTCGTTCTTCAGAAGGGTGTATCGGACGTCGCCTGCCAGTACTGCCGGACGGTCGTGCACGTCGAATGGGGCAAGAAGCCGCCCGGCGGGCAGCAGCAGCTCGACGGGCAGCAGCAGCTCGTGATCTACGCGAAAAATCCGCTGCCCGCGGTCGTGATCGTGCTGATCGTGCTCGGCCTGCTCGTGCCGATCGGCGGCACCGTGCTGATGCTGTTCGGGACGGTCGCCGTCGGAATGTTCACTGCCTTCCAGGCTGCCGACGGCATCCAGGCAGCAGCAGGGCTCACGCCCTCGACGAGCGTTGCGAAGAGCTTCCCCGTGACCTGCGGCATGAATCAGGAGGTCCTGATCAGCGCGCAGAAATTCGAAGGACCGGGACCGCTCGTCACCGGCGAAGTCAACTGCAAGATCAGGATCAAGGACAGCACGCTGAAGGCCACCGACGGCGTCGTCGTGCTCGCCAAGAACATGGCCGAGGTCACGGTCGAGAACAGCACGCTCGAAGGCAAGGAAGCGGCCGTGAAGCTCGCGGTCAACTCCAAGCTCTTCGCGAAGAAGAAGAGCGCCTTCCGCGGCCCCGAGCTCGCGATCTTCGCCGGCATCAACAGCGAGATCGGGCTCGACGAGACGAGCGTCGAGGGGGGCGAGACGGGCATCCAGGCCGACAGCGCTTTCAATCTGACGGGAACCAAGTCCACGATCAGCGGCAAGGACTACGGCATCCGCGGCACCGGCGGCACGCTGAGCGTCGTCGGCAAGGAGCTCGTCATGAAGGGTGGGCGCGCCGCGCTCGAGACCCCGTACAACCTGAAGCTCGATCTGCGCGGCGGCCTCGCCGAAGGCGGCGAGGTCGGCGTGCGGTTGAAGCAATCCAACGCCGAGATCAAGCTTTCGCGCGGCGCGGAGGTCAGGGGCAAGGAAGTCGGCATCAAGGCCGACGTGAACTTGCAGCTCGACATGGAGGACGCGTCGGTCGTCGGCGGCGACATCGCAGTCGAGGCGGGTGGAAACCCGAAGCTCACGCTCGGTCCGAAGTCGCGCATTCACGGGAAGAGCCTGGCGCTGAAGCTCGGCGTCAACACCAAGCTCGACCTGCGCGACGCCAGCATCGAAAGCGAGGGCACCGCGATCTGCGCGGCCTTCAACGTCGAGATCCAGGCGAGAAACTCCAAGATCAAAGGTGGGACCGAAGCCTTCCGCTTCGAAGAGAAGCCGGATCAGCTCGAGCTCGCGCAAACGTCGGTCACGGGGAAGCAGACGTTCAACGCGAAGGGCTGCGGAGCGCGCTGAAGGAAGCCCGCGTGGCGCGGCGGCGATCCGCAGCGCCTTTCGTTTCGGGAAAATGATCGACTCGGGAGTTGGAAATAGCTGCCCCCACGTGGGGCGGTGAAGAACGTCCCGTCGTGCTCGGGCCTTCGGCCCTCCGCGCGAGCGGGCGCCCGCCTTGCGCCGGCCAAGCCGGCGCGGGGGCGCGACGGCGTGGGGGCTCTGCGAGCGGGAAGGTAGTGACGCCACGAGCGAGAAGGTAGTGACGCCACGAGCGAGAAGGTCTTGGCGTCACGAGCGGGAAGGTCTTGGCACGCCACGCCACGGCGGTGTCACGATGATTGAAACGGCGCGGGTGGCGTGGTGCTCGGCGTCGCGGCT
>DASXWF010000739.1:0-10573 GCA_036503835.1 Polyangiaceae bacterium
CCGAGCCGCCCGAGCGACGCGTCGACGGCCCACACCCGGGCAACTCGGCCGGCCGCGCCTGAGCAGAAGAGCGGGTCGCGACGTAGGTGCAGAGCTGCGGGCGGAGCTGCTGATGTACCGATGACTGTTGCCTGACGGAGGCCGCCAGGGCGCCAGAAGGACGCCAGGGCCCGCCAGCGAACACCATCCCGACCCAACAAAGCCAAGGCAGGGCACCCCACCCGACGTCGCGTCTAGCGCGGCTCGCAGGCCGAGTCGGCGCTGTCGGCCTGACCGTCACCGTCGTTGTCGATGCCGTCACCGCAGATTTCGCCGGAGCACTCGTCGACGACGCAGTCGCAGTCGTTGTCGATGCCGTCGCCGCAGACCTCGGCCGCTTCGCAGACCGCGCAGTCGTCTTCGTCGGCCGCGCCGTCGCAGTCGTTGTCGAGCCCGTCGCCGCACGCGTCCTGGCACCCGCACTGCCGATCCTCGTCCGAATGGGTCCAGAACGCGCGGTGATTGCCGTCGTCGATGTTCTGAAAGGGTGCCCAGAACGCCGCGTACGCGGGATCTTCGAGCGCGGGATCGATCGCCGCAATCCAGATCTGATCTTCCTTCGGGTCCTGTTCCCGGACGATCGAGTACGCGCGCAGGCTCGAAAACGCGATCCAGAATGTGCCCGGCTTGGTGGACGGCGCCCAGGTCGGCATGCTGTTGCCGATGCCCGTGACGCCGTCGGCGTCGTTCACGCGTTCGTTCACGCGCGTGAGGAGGATCGGGTCTCCGCCCTGCGCGGCCACGAGCCGCAGGGTCGCGCTGGTCGCGTCCTTCGATTTGCCGGCGGCGTTCACGTACGCGATGAATTTGCTGTCCGGGCTCCAGACTGGGAAGAAGTTGTTGTCGTCGCCGCCCGAGTTGGGCACGAGGATTTCGGGCTCGCCCCAAGCACCACCCTCGTACGGCAGAATTGCGATCGCGCCACCTTCCACTTCCTTGTTGCCGCCGCTCTTGCCGAGGGTGATGGCGACGCGATCACCGAGCGCCGACCAATCTGGATGCGTCGCGATCGTACCCTCCGGAATCGGCACGATCCCACCGTCGTCTCCGATGGGTTCGCCCGTGTCCGAGTCGATCAACGTGAGGATCCCGTTCGCGGCCACGAGCAGCTGCTCCCCGTCGGGCGAGAAGGTGGTCCACGCGGACGGCATGCCTTTGCCGGGCATCATCCCCTTGTCGGGCATGCCGCCCTTGTCACCCATCGGCGGCGGCTCGGTCGTGGCGCCGCCGCCGGTGCCGCCGTCGACCGGGAGGATCGTACGGCGCTCGGGCACCGAGACCTCACGCAGGGTTTCGCCGTCGTAACCGACCGCGAGGCGCTTGCCGTCGCGTGAAAGCGTGTGGCACGCCACGCAGGTGCCGGCGTCCGCGGCCGAGGGATCCGTGTAGAACTTCACGGGAATCGGATCGGCCACCAGAGCCTTCATCACGCCCTTGGTTCCCGTCGACCAGTAGTAGATCGCGCCTTCCACCTCGGCGGCGCTGAAGTAGAGCCGTACGGTTCGGCTCTGCCAGACGTCGCCGGGATCGGCCGGATCGAGCCCGGACACCGTGAGCTTCACTTCCCCGCCCCGGTTCGACTCGGCGATCCAATCCCATTGCTCCGCGCTCGGCTGCCAGGTCTCGGCCACCGTGTACACGTCCACCGTCGTTCGTTCGCCTTCGAAGCGCAGCCGGAACAAGCCGTTCGAGCCGCCCGCGCGCCAATCGTGCCGGATGCGCGCCACGTTGATCGGAAACATCGTCTCGTCGCTCGGGTAGACGAGCGCCGGCTCGCGCGCGGCGTCGGCTCCCGACTCGTGCACGTCGCCGCCTTCGAACAGCTCCGGGGCATCCTGCGGCGCCCCGTCCTCGATGAAGTCTTCGTCGCCTTGGTGGTCGGCACACGGCGTTCCCGCGCAGCTGTCACCTCCCGTTCCGGCAGTCGCCATGCCGCCGCTACCGCTGCTGCCGCCGCGGCCGGTGGGAATTCCGCCGCCGGCGCCCTGCGAAGCCTCACCCGAGCCACCGCCCGCGGCCGCGGAACCCATGAAGATGTCCCGCCGCCCGCTGCAGCTCGGCAACAGTGCCAAGGCCATCCCGAAGCCGAGCCCGGACCACGCTGTCAGCACGGATCGTTCACGATAACGCATCGTCGATTGTCGCTCCTTCGGCGCCGCTCGGGCGGCGTTCCCTGACAATGGGGGCAGGCTCGAACATTTCTGAGTACGAAGGTTGCCGAGTTCAGGGTGGCACGAGTCGATCCAAGCTGGCTGCATACGGCGAGCGGGGATACGACTCCCTGAAGCGCGCGGCGCGCGCCGCGGCCGAGCTCGTCTGCCCGAGCCGCACGAGGGCGGTGATCGCGATCAGCTCGCGTTCCTGCGTGAACGAGCCGTTCGGATAGTCGCGGCGGTGTTGCTCGGCGAAGGATAGGGCGATCTGCGGGTTTCGATCGAGCACGAGGCGCGCGTCGCGCAGGAGCTCCGTCTCCGTCGCGCGGGCGGCGGCCCGCGGGCTGCCCGGGCTTTCGACGGGTGATCGCGCGTCCGGACGAGCGCGCTGTTCGCCGGGGCTCGCGGGCGCGACGGCTCGCTCGGGCGCACGCGCGGCGTCTTGCTGCGGCGGCGCCGCGCGCTCGAGAGCCGGCGCGCCGGGACCCGGCGGAACCTCGGCGGGAATTTCGGGTGCGGGTGCAACGAAGTCGGGCGAACTCGGGACCGAACTCGCGCCCTCTCGCCGCCGCGCGAGTTCCCCGGCTTTCGGAGTGAATGCGTCGTGCTTCTCGGCCGCGCTCGCGGGCGCCGCGATGGGCGCGGAGCTCGCCGCGGAATCGGTGCGCAGAGCGGGAGCGCCGCCGCGGAACCAGACGAGCACGGCGGCCACGCCGAGCACCGCGCCGCCGGCGCCGAGCAAAGCCTTGCCGAGCGGCGACAACGCGCTCGAGCCTGGCTCCGCCGGCGCATCGGGTCGTGCGGCCTCGGCTGGGAGCCCGGCGGCGGACGCGATGCGCGCGAGTGCTTCCGGGCTCGGTCGCTTCTCGGCAAAGCTCGCGATCTCGCGCCTGAGCTCGGCCAGACTCGCATCGTCCTCGTCTCGCAGGCGGCGCGGATCTTCGATGCTCATGGGCTAACCTCCGCGCGCGCGAAGGCCGCGCGCACCGACGCGCGCGCCGCCTGCAATCGCGAGTACACCGTCTGCAAGGGGGCGTCCGTCACATCGGCGATCTCGCGCAACGTGAGCTCCTCGATCTCGAAGAGCACGAAGACGGCTCGCTTGTCCGTGTCGAGCTCCGAAAGCACGCGCAGCAGGCGCTGTTCCACGCGGCGGCCCTCGAACTCGTCGGCCTGGGTCGGCGCGAGCGCGCCTTCGGGCATCAGGTCGGTCGGACGCTCGCGCCGCACGCGAGCGCTCCGGCGGTAGTCGGACGCCACGCGCAGACAAATCTTGTAAAGCCAGCTTCGCAACGCCCGCCCGTCGAAGCCGGGCAGCTTGCGATGAACGATGAGCATCACTTCCTGGCACAGGTCGTCCGCTTCCGCCTCGGGCACGCCGAGCCCGACCAGCGCGCGCCACAAGAACGGCGCGTAGGTCCGAAAAATCTCCGTGAACGAAGGGTCCGGAAATCGCGGGACCGCGCTTTCTGGACTCTGGGTCACTGGAATGAATGGGGGTTCACTCGAAATTTTCTGAGCGCCCGTCCTTCTGCGAGCGGGACATCTACTTTTCTAGCGAAATTCTCGAGTGAGCCCCAGTGACGCCCAGGCGGGGATGGGCGCTTGCTCGAATCCGATGCTCCGCCGGCCCGCCTCCTCGTAGGTGAACCGATACACTCTGGTCGGAATTCCCGCGCCCAGCGACAGCGGACTCGTCCAGCCGCCGCCCCAACGAACGGCGAATCGAAGCGACAAGGCCGCGAGCGTGTCCCAGCGCAGCGCCGCCTCGGATTGGGACAGGCCGGACGACTCGGCACTCGTGATCGAGGCTCCGATGCCCGCACAGCCACGCAACGAAAACCGGGTGTGCTCCACGAAGGTCGGGCAGAGCGCCAGGCCGAAGTTGCCGTACCCGATCTCCACGTACGCGTCCGAGCTCAGCTCCTCCCGCGCGGGTACGAACCACGACAACCAGCCGCGCAGCGCCGGCCAGCCCGGCGGTAGCAGCGAAGCACCGAGCTCCGCGCCCGCCGCGACCTCCGGCAAGATTCCGAAGGCGGCCACCAGTCCGAGCTCGACCTCGAATCGCCAGGGCTCGGGCTTGCGCGCTTCCCAGCTCGGCGCCGAAGACACCGCGCTCAGGTCCTGCACCGGTGCCGGTGGCTCGGGCGGCGGAGCCGGCTCGTCGCGCTGGAGCGCGGCCTGGCTCGCGGCTTGCGCGGCCGACAGCTCCGCATCGGCGAGCAGCGCGACGACCAGCGCGAGCTCTTCGTCGAGCTCGTGGCAGTCGCCGGAGGTCTCGAGCTCGCGGGCCTCGCCCGCACCCGAGTCGCTCGTACCGGCTTGCTCGAGCCACACGCCGGCACGAAACCGCGCGCCGCCGGAGGAGCGCTGCAAGCGCACGCGAATCGTCCCCCAGCCGGCCTCCGAGCCTTCGCCGAAGACCATGCGCCCGAGCTCGATCTGAACCCTCTGTTCGAGCTCCTGCTTCGACGTGCATTCACCCGCCGTGTCGCCCGCGTCGAGCTCCAGACGTGCGAGCCTTCGCGCTTCGCCTTCCGCGGCCCCGATCGACGGAACGAGCAGCAGGACCACGGCTGCAACCGGTAACGAGAGCCGCGTCATCATCCGCGGTGCCGCCTTCAGTCGGTGGAATCCGGAACTTCGCCGTACAGGGTTTCTCGCCACGAAACGTAGCCGAGGCGCGAGTCGCCCGTGTCGATCTCGAGCACCACCTGGTCGCTGTCGTCGATTTCCTCGATCTGGCCGGCGTTCGAGTAGGTGACGAGCGTGTTGCCGCCCGGCAAGCGCTGAACGTCGCCGAAATTCGCCGAGTAGCCGCCGCTCGTGAAACGGCGCTTCTCGCTGCCGTCGAGGAGGTATTCGATCGCCTGCGAGCGGGACGGTTCGGCCAGGTTCGCGAAGACGAGCAGGCTGTCGGAAAGCAGGTGATGGCCGTGTTGGGCGCCGCCCCAGGCCATGTTGCCGCCGCTCACGAGCTCCGAAAGTCGCCAGACGATCTCCCCTGCGCGCGTGAGCGCGAAGACGTCCTGATGCCATTCCGAGAACGTGTAGAGGTCGGCGGAGGCCGAATAGCGCAGCGCGTTGCCGTGGCAACGCAACGGCGGCGCGTTGCTCTGGACGACGCCTTCGGATTCGAAGACCTCGTGCTGAGTACCGGTCGGATCGATCTCGAAGATGCTGTCGCAGTCCGGCTCGCCGTACTCGATGTAGGCCATGGTCGAGCCGCGCACCGGCGTGATGTCGTGGGAGGCGACGGCCTGCGGATAGGACTCGCTCTCGAGCGCGTCCATGCGGATGCGCCGCAGCGGAGCGCCGCTGTTGGAAGCGAAAGCCAGCCAGAGGTTCTTGCCGTCCTCCGAGATCCTGGCGCGACCAATCCCACCGGAAAGGCCCGTGTACCACCAGACGATCTCGCCGTCGCGATCGAGGATGAACGGAACCCCGCTGCCGGCGCCGATCCAGTACGAGGCGATCAGAAACCCGGGCTGGCGCGCCGCCGGGTCGATCACGCGGAAGCCGGGGACGGGAACGGCGGTCGTCGGCGGGCCGGTGAAGAGCGTGTAGTCGTTGCTCGTGTAGGCGCGCGTCGCATCCTCGACGACGATGCGGAAGTGATACGTGCGCGACGGCTTCATGCCGAGCAGCAGCGTGCGCAGCTCGGGCTCGCCGAGGTCGACCGGCGCAGTCATCCCGTAGCCGCGGGTCGGTCCGAACTCGACGCGGGCGCGCGACAGCCCCGGCACATCGACGGCAAATGTCACGATGCCGACGGTACCGGGCGCGACCGGATCGATGTCGCTCGCGCGCGCGACGGTCACGTGGAAGAGCGCTCCATCCGGGCTGGTGCCGGCCCCCTCACCGGCCGCCCCGCCCTCGATCGACGGAGTCCCTGCCTCTCCCGCCGTGGAGCTGTCCCCCGTCCCGGACGTGCCGCCCGCAGCGTCGACTTCGCCCGCCGCGCCGCCGTCGCGAGCGCCGGTGCCGCCCTCTCCCGCCGCATCGCCACCCGCACCACCCGCAGAACTCGCCGCTTCACCTGCGGCACCACCTGGTTCGGGGGCGCCGCCGGTTGTGGAGACGCCTCCGCTCCCGCCGCTTCGCCCCGCCGAGCTCCCGCCCGTTCCGGCCATGGGGGAAACTTCGCCCGTGGAAAGAGCCCTGGAGCCGCACGCGATGCAAAGCGCGAGGGCCACGCCGACGCCGGTGACTCGTCTCCTGCCGGGGCTCGGCTCGCGACGCGAGATTTTCACGAGGGGCCGAAGTTCCGGCGATGAAGCGAGCAAGAGGGATTACTCTAGCATTGCCTCATGACCGGCCGTGCCGTCGCCAGCGTGCTCGTCGCGGTGGGCTCAATTTTCGCAGCCTGCGGGGGTCGTAGTCCGCTCGAAGCGGAGTCCGGTCCGGAGGCGGCGGCGGCGGGCGGCAGTGTCAGCGGCGGCGCCTCGATCGGTGGCAGCGCCGGAAGCGTGATCGGCGGGAGCGGCGCCGGCGGTGCGGGCGCGTCGAACGCCGGCCGCGGCGGCGGTGGCGCGAGCGACGGCGGCGCGGAAGGCGGTGCGAACAACGGCGGTTCGGGCGGTAGCGCCGGAGCCGGGACGGGCGCCGGCGGCACCGCAGGTGACACGGGCGGGAGCGGAGCGGTCGCCGGCATGGCTGGTGGAGCCGCACAGGCCGGAACGGCCGGCAGCGCAGGCACGGGGGGCGACACCGGGCTGCCAAAACCCGCATTTCGACTGGTGGGGACCCCGCTCATCTACAACCCCGGCGCGACCGGCTTCTCGCTGAACGCCGTGCTGCAGTGGGGCTCTCCGAGCGCGCTGCGAGCCTACGTGTACCCGAGCGACGGCGGCGGTCGCCGCGAGGTGGTAGAGCCCGCGTTCCCGGCCGATGACAGCATCAGCTGGCGCGTCGAAGGACTCGAGCCCGGCACGCGCTACGCCTACGAGGTCACCGGAACGGACGAGGAAGCGGAGCGCGTCCTCTACCGCGGCGAAGCGACGACCCAACGCGCGCCCGGCGACGAGTTCACGGTCGCGCTGATCACCGATTCGCACATTCAGCCGCGCGAGCTGCCCGAGGACGACATCGGTGCGAACTACATGGAGCTCGTGCTCGAGCAGGTGGCGGGGCAGGTGCGGGCCGACGCGCCCGATTTCATCATCAACCTCGGGGATCTGCTCGATTACCACGCGTTCGGCTTCAACCCGCCTCCGCCCGATCCTTCCTGGTCACGGCTCGCCTACCTGACGTACCGGCGCTTTCTGCACGACGCGCTCGGGCATGCCGCGCACTTCCCCGTGATCGGCAACTGGGACGGCGAGAGCGGCTGCAACACGGCCGAGGAAATCGAGCGCTCACGCAGCCAGCGGCTGCTCTACTCGCCTGGCCCGATGCCCGGCACGTATCCCGAAGGCGCGAGCCCGCACGGCGACTACTACGCGTTCACCTGGGGCGACGCGCTGTTCGTCGTGCTCAACGTGATGACGTACACGCCGACCTGTCACCTGCTGAGCGCCAACCCGGGACTTGCCGATGATTGGACGCTCGGCGACGCGCAGCTCGAGTGGCTGCGGACCACGCTCGAGAACGCCACGTCGAAGTGGCGCTTCACCTTCATCCACCACACCGTCGGCGGCAACGGCGGCAACCCGACCGACTCGGCGTACGGGCGCGGCGGCGGGCGCGCGGCCTACGTCGGCGAGCAGGCGCTCATCCACGAACTTCTGCTCGAGCACGGCGTACAGATCTTCTTCTACGGACACGACCACGTGTTCGAGGACATGGTCGTGGACGGTGTCCATTACACTCTGCCGGGCAGCGCGGGCGCGCCCTGGAAGTTCAGCGAATACGAGACCGGCTACGAGGACTACTGGGTGGAATCGGGGCACGCCCGGTTGAACGTCGGACCCGAGCAAGTGCGAGTGGACTTCGTATCCTCGGAGGGCACGACGCTCCACTCGTACACGCTCGACGGAACGCCCGAAGGGTAACGGACCAGGGCGCCCTACCCGCGAGGCGCGCCGCCTCGGAAACCGGGCGGACACCGGAGGCGGTATCGCGGTCGCGAAAAGTCGTGCTACTACGCGAGCAATGAACGGGCCCCTCACCCTGATGGCGCTCGGGTTCGCCCTGGGCATGCGGCACGCCACGGATTCCGATCATGTCGTAGCCGTGACGACCATCGTGAGCCGCGAGCAGCGCATCGGGCGCGCGGCCTGGATCGGCGCGCTCTGGGGCATCGGGCACACGGCGACGCTCGTTGCCGTGGGTCTGCCGATCGTGCTGTTCGGTCTGGTGGTGCCGTTCCGCCTGAGCCTGAGTCTCGAGTTCTCGGTGGCGCTGATGCTGATGGTGCTCGGCGTGCTGAACCTCGCAGAATACTTCCGGCGCTTGCACGTACCCCACTCCCACGCGGAGCCGAGCAGCACGCGCTCTCGGTTCGGCCTTCCGCTCGGCGGGCGCGGCGCGCTACGCCCGCTCGCGATCGGAGTGGTGCACGGCCTGGCGGGGTCCGCGGCCGTCGCGCTGCTCGTGTTGAGCGAGGTGCGGGACGCCGCGTGGGCGGCGCTCTACTTGCTCCTCTTCGGCGTGGGCACGATCGCCGGCATGGCGTGCGTCACGGCGCTCGTCGCGGCACCGTTCGCGTTCGCCGGCGCGCGCGCGCGCGGGCTCGCTCCGCATTTCGCCTGGATCTCGGGCCTTCTGAGCCTCGGCTTCGGCGCCTTCCTCGTCTACGAGATCGGCTTCGTCGACGGACTGTTTCTCAATCGCCCCTGATGCGCGGGCGTTCGCGGGTCGTGGCGCTCGCGCTCTTGCTTTCGGCGCTGGGCGTTGCGCTCGGCGTGTCGCGGGCGGCGCCCGAGCGCAGCGCGCAGCCGAAAGCGGCCGCGCCGGCGGCTTCGAGCCCCGCGAGCGTCGGACCGGGCAGCCTGGTGCGGGTGCGCGCGAAGAGCGAGCTGGGCGTCCCGGTGCATCCCTCCCCCGATTCGCCGAGCGTGTCGGGGCGTATTCCGCACGGTTCGAGCGTACGCATCCTCACGGTCGGCAAGGATCGGCGCTGGTTCGAGATCGAGGCGGGGGACGTTCGCGGCTTCGTGACGCAGCGCTACCTCGAGCTGCCGGCGTCCGGAGCGAACGCGCGCGTCCCCCCGGAGTCGCCGTGGTTCAGCCGCGAAGCGTGCCTTCTGGCGCTGAAGCAGCCGCGCGCGGCCCGCGATCCCAAGCTGGTGCGCGCCGGGTCCTGGAATCTGCATTGGTTTCCCGACGGCGGACCGGGCCGCGCCCGCCCCGACTCGGGCACGGACATCGACTGGCTCGCCTGTGCGATCGCGCTGCTCGAGGTCGACGTGCTCGCGGTCCAGGAGCTGAAGGACGGCCCGCACGCGGAGCACGCGCTGCTCGAGGTCCGCACGCGCCTGGAGGAGCTCACGGGCAGGTCTTTTCGCTGGCTGCTCGACGACTGTCCACCGGCGTCCTCTCAGCACGTCGGCTTCTTGTATGACGAGCGGCGCGCGCGCCTGGTCCGGCACGCGACGCTCGCCGAGCTCAATCCCCACGGCGAACCCTGCAAAGATCAGCTGCGGCCGGGGCTCGCCGGCTACTTCGCGTTCCCGGGCGGGCTGGACCTTTCAATCGTCGCTGTCCACTTGAAGAGCGGTCCGGGCGCGCGTGACCTCGAGCTTCGCGATCGCTCCTTCCAGGCGTTCGGCAGGGCAGCGGAAGCGCTGCGAACGCTCACGAAGGACAGGGACGTGCTGGTGCTCGGGGACATGAACACGATGGGGTGCGAAAGCTGCGTTCCCTCGCTGCGCGCCGTGGACGAGCTCGCACGCGCCGGCTCGCGGTTGAGTGCCGCGGCGTTCCGGCGCGTCCCCTCCGAGTCCTCGTGCTCGCACTACTATTCGGGAAAGGCCACGCTGCTCGACTGGGCTGCCGCGACCTCGCTCGCCGAGCTTCCCCCCGCCCGGCGGCTGGCCGTCTCCGGCGTGTGCGGCGAGCTCGGCTGTTCGCCACCGCGGGGGGAGCAAGCGGCGCAGCGGCGGCTGAGCGATCACTGTCCGTTTTTCGTGGACATCGACGACCGAGATCTGGACTGAACTCCTCGAAACGTCACTGGAAACTCGCAACAGCCCGCCGGTGAAGCGCACGTTCCCGTGAATCGGTTCGCCTTACGCACTTGAATTCCCCGCGTCGCAAAGGGTAAAGATCGAGGTGGAACGGCCGTTTCCTCCCTGAACGGAAGGAAGCTTAGCCATGGCGGGGCAGAACGAGCGAAAACAAGCAATCCACGTCCTCGTGGCGGACCACGACCGGACGTAGATTGCTTGTTTTCGCTCGTTCTGCCTCGCCATGGCAAAGCTTCCTTCCGTTCAGGG
>DASXWF010000740.1:0-9460 GCA_036503835.1 Polyangiaceae bacterium
GATCGCGTCGCGAATCGACTTCACGTCGGATTCGGTGAGCTCGTCGACCTTCTTGGTCTCGGGAATGTTCGCGATCTTGCAGAGCTTCTTCGCCGTCGCGTTGCCGATTCCGTAAATGTACGGAAGCGCGTACGCGATGGCTTTACGCCGCGGAAGGTCTACGCCTGAAATACGAGCCATGGTTCCTCAGCCTCAACCTTGCCGCTGCTTGTGGCGCGGGTTCGAGCAGATGATGCGAAGCACGCCCCGACGGCGCACGATCTTGCACTTGTCACAAATCTTCTTAACGCTGGGTCTGACCTTCATTGCTCTGTCCTCGCTAGACCTTCTCGATGATTCGACCTCGGCCCGGGTCGCGTGAGGAGACTTCCACTCGAACGCGATCTCCGCTGATCAATCTCACGACTGCGTGTCTGAGTTCGGGAGCCATCCCCGCGAGCATCACGCGCCCGTCGGAGAGTCGCACCCGGAAGAGAGCGCTCGGAAGCACCTCTTCGATCGTACCGATTCCAGAATCCTTCGTGCCTGCCTCCGTCTACCTAGACTTCACGTCGAGAGCCCGAGCGCCTTGAGCATCCGGGCCGTCACTTCTTCCGGCTTGCCCACCCCGTCGACCCGCTCGAGCAATCCGAGCCGATCGTAGAAGGGGAGCAGCGCCGCGGTCATGGCCTCGTACTCGTCGAGGCGTTTTTTGACCGTTTCCGCCCGATCATCGGCCCGATGTTCGAGCTCGGCGTCCGGGGGCGGGGGACTGTACTTGAGGTGGTAGATTTGTCCAGTGCGTTTGTCCGTGCGGCGAAGGGTGGTTCGCTCCTCCACGAGCTCACGGGGCACGTCGATCTGGACGACCTTCTCGAGGGGTGTGCCGAGCTTCTGGAGCAGGGCAGCCAGCGCCTCCGCCTGGGCGACGGTGCGCGGGAACCCATCGAGAATGAAGCCCTTTTTGGCGTCGGGCTCTTTCAGCCGTTCCTCCACCAGACCGATCACGACGGAATCCGGGACGAGCTTGCCCGAGCTCATGTAGCCCTGGGCCTCCTTGCCGAGCGGAGTGCCCGCCTGAAGCGCCGCCCGGAGCATGTCACCGGTCGAGATCTTCGGAACACCCAGGCCGCCGATCAGGGCCTGGGCCTGGGTGCCCTTCCCGCTCCCGGGAGGTCCGAGCAATACGATTCTCACGTGGGCCTCCGACCGGAGAGCCGCGTCATGCGCGGACCCGTGAGACCTTCGTAGCTCCGCGTGATGAGGTGCGCTTCGATCTGATTGACCGTCTCGAGCGCGACGCCGACCACGATCATGAGGCTCGTCCCGCCGAACTGGAACGGCACGCGGAACGAACTGGCGATCACGGCGGGCACCACGCAGATGGCCGCGATGTAGATCGAGCCTGCCACGGTCAAGCGCGTGAGCACCCGGTCGATGTACTCGGCGGTCTGCTTGCCGGGCCGGATGCCGGGGATGTTCGCCTGCTGCTTCTTCAGGTTTTCCGCCACCTCCACCGGCTGGAAGGTCACGGACGTGTAGAAGAAGGCGAAGAAGACGATCAACAACGCGAACAGCGTGTGGAAGATCCAGTCGCCGCGGTTCAGGTGCGCGCTGAAGGTCGACATGCCGGGGATGTCGAAGTTCGCGAGCGTCGCCGGGGACATCAACAAGCTCGAGGCGAAGATCGGCGGGATCATGCTCGCCATGTTCACCTTGAGCGGCAGGTGCGCGCGCTGCCCGCCGTAGACGTGACGTCCGATCTGGCGGCGCGAGTACTGGATCGGAATCCTGCGCTGCGCGCGCTCGAAGAACACCACGATGCCGATGCTGCCGAGCAAGACGGACGTGAGCAGCGCGACCGTCAGCGGCTGGACGTCGCCCGCGTTCCCGCGCCAGTACTGCGCGAGACCCGAGGGAATGCCGCTCACGATTCCGGCGAAGATGATCATCGACGTGCCGTTGCCGATGCCGCGCTCGGTCGCCTGCTCACCGAGCCACATCAAGAGGCCCGTGCCCGTCGTGAGCGTGATGATGGTCATCAGGCGGAAGTTCCAGCCTGGATCGGCCACCACGTCGCCGAAGCGACCGCCGCCCATGTCGGCGTTGTTCATCCCCTCCAGCATCATGGCGACGCCGAAGGACTGGAAGATGCTGAGCAGGATCGTGCCGTAGCGCGTCCACTGCTCGAGCTTGCGCCGCCCGGCCTCGCCTTCCTTCCTGAGCTCCTCGACCTGCTTACTGACCAGGCCGAGCAGCTGCATGATGATGCTGGCCGAGACGTACGGCATGATGCCGAGCGCGAAGATCGAGAGATTCTCGAGCGCGCCGCCGGAGAACAGGTTGAACAGCCCGAGCAGGCCGCCCTTCCCCGACACGATGTTCTTCATCACGTTCCGGTCGACGCCGGGGGTCGTGATGAAGATACCGACGCGGTAGATCGCGATGATCGAGAGCGTGAACGCGATACGGCGCCGGAGCTCCGGCACCTTGCCGATATTCGCGAAGCCTTCGAAGGCCGCCATGGGTGCTCGCCAGCCCTAGGGGCTACGAAGCTGCGGCGTCCTTGGTTTCCAGCTGCGGGAGCACCACCACGGATCCCCCGGCTTTCTCGATCTTTTCCTTGGCGCTCGCGGAGAACGAATGCGCCGAGACGGTCAGCTTGCGCTCGAGATTGCCCTCGCCGAGCACCTTGATCAGGACGTTCCTGCCCTGAACCAGGCGCGCGTCGCGCAGAGCCTGCTCGTCGACCGTCGAACCGGCGGGGAAGCGCTCGAGCTCCGCGACGTTGATCGAGATGGTCTCGACCGGGAACGGCACGCGGAAGCCGCGCTTCGGCAGGCGGCGCTGGATCGGCGTCTGGCCGCCCTGGAAGTACAGCTTGCCGATGTTGCCGCCCTGGCGGGCCTTCTGGCCCTTCATGCCGCGGCCGCAGGTCTTGCCGAGACCGCTGCCGACGCCTCGCCCGACGCGCTTCTCGTTCTGCCTGGCGCCGACCGGCGGACTCAGGCGGGACAGCACGTTGCTCATGACTTGACCTCTTCCACGCTGACGAGGTGGAGCACCTTCTTGATCATCCCGCGAAACGACGGAGTGTTCTCCACCGTCACCGCCGAGCCCGGGCCACGCAGGCCGAGCCCTTCGATCACCCGCCGCTGCGGGTGCGGGCGGCCGATCGTGCTCACGATCTGCCGCACCTGGAGGCGAGCGCCCTTGCTCATGCGACGCTCCCTTGACCGACGTGCGTGCTGGCGACGATCGACTCGGCCGTGCTGGCGCGCGAGGACGCGGCGAGCACCGGGTAGTCGCCCGCTACTTCCTCGACCGAGCAGCCGCGCGACGAGGCCACGTTCTCCGGCGAGCGGAGCCGGCGCAGCGCGTCTACCGTCGCGTGCACGACGTTGTACTTGTTCGAGGAGCCCAGGCACTTGCTGAGCACGTCGTGGATGCCCGCGGACTCGACGACGGCGCGCACGGCGCCGCCCGCGATCACGCCCGTACCGGGAGCGGCCGGGCGCAGGAGCACGCGCCCCGACCCGAAGTGACCCGTGACGTCGTGCGGGACCGTCGTGCCGATCATCGGAACCTTGAACAGGTTCTTGCGCGCCTGATCGTTGCCCTTGCGGATCGCCTCCGGCACCTCGTTCGCCTTGCCGAGGCCGACGCCGACGTGCCCGGATTCGTCACCGACCACGACCAGCGCGGAGAAGCTGAAGCGGCGTCCGCCCTTCACCACCTTGGCGACGCGGTTGATGTGAATGACGCGCTCTTTGAGCTTTTCTTCGTCGATGCTGTCGAGAGGCATGATGTTTCCTTGAAACTCAGAACTTCAGCCCGGCTTCGCGAGCCGCATCCGCGAGCGCCTTGACGCGTCCGTGATAGAGGTAGCCGTTGCGATCGAAGACCACCTTTTCGATCTTGCGCTCGAGGCAGATCTTGGCAATCAGCGCGCCGACCTTCTTGGCGGCGTCGGTCTTGTTGTCGTCCGCGAGCGACCCCTTGAGGTCGCGCGAGAGGGTCGAGGCCGCCGCGAGGGTCTTGCCGTCCGCGTCGTTCACGACCTGAGCGTAGAGGTGGCGGCCGCTCCGGAACACGCTGAGGCGCGGGCGCTCGGGGTTGCCGCTGATCTTGCTGCGAATGCGCAGCTTGCGACGCTCTCTGCCGATGAGCTGTGATCCCATGGTGTCCTACTTGCCCTTGGCCTTGGCGGCCTTGCCGGCCTTGCGACGGATGAATTCGCCGCGGTAGCGGATGCCTTTGCCGCCGTAGGGCTCGGGCGGTCGGATCGCGCGAATCGTCGCGGCGATCTGGCCGAGCAGTCCCTTGTCGGCGGAGCTCAGCACGAGCTGCGTGCCCTTGGAATCCGCCGGAACGACGCCGCTCACGACGGGGGGCAGCTCCACGGTCGCCGTGTGCGACAGGCCGACCTGCAGCGACACGACCTTGCCCTTCATTTCGCAGCGGTAGCCGGTGCCGACGAGCTCGAGCACCGTCTCGTAGCCGACGCTCGCGCCCTTCAGCATGCTGGCGATGAGGGCGCGCCCGAGGCCCTGCAGGCGCGCGCCGTCGCGGCCGGGAGCCGAGCTCTCGATCGTCAACGACTCTGCGTCCTTCTTCGCGACGACGTTGGGCGGCAGGTCCATGGCGAGCTTGCCCTTCGGACCCTGCACGCTCACCTGCCGACCGTTGACGGTGACGGTGACGCCCTTCGGAACCGCGACCGGGCGCTTGCCGACCCGCGAAACGCGCTTCGTGCTTTTGACCGGTTCGGTTTGCATCACCACACCTCGCAGATGAGCTCGCCGCCCACCTTGCGGCGGCGCGCTTCTTTGTCCGTCATCACGCCCTGCGACGTGCTGAGGATCGAAACACCGAGGCCCGAGAGCACGCGCGGAATCTGATCGTGGCGCACGTACACGCGGCGGCCCGGACGCGAGACGCGCCGGATGCCGTGGAACGCGCACTCGCGATCGCCCACGTACTTGAGCACGATCGTGAGGGTCCTGTGCTTCTCGGGCCCCCACTCTTCCTCGCGCACGTCGGAGACGTAGCCCTCGTTCTTGAGCAGGTTCGCAATCGAGTGCTTGACGCGGCTCGCAGGCAGACGCGTGAGCTCGTGGCGCGCGAGCGCCGCGTTGCGGATTCGGGCCAGCATGTCGGAGATGGGATCGCTCGTCATGTCAGGGTCCCCGTAGGCTCACCAGCTGGCCTTGGTCACGCCCGGCAGCTCGCCACGCAGGGCGAGCAGCCGCAGGCACAACCGGCACAGACCGAAGTCGCGGTAAAAGGCCCGCGGACGGCCGCAGACGCGGCAGCGGTTCACGGTCCGCGTCGAGAACTTCGGCGGACGGTTCAGTTTTGCCCATTGACTCGCACGTGCCATCTCAGCTGCTCCTAAACGGCATCCCGAGGTTCGCGAGGAGCTCTTTGGCCTCCTCGTCGCTCTGCGCACTCGTGACGAACGTGATGTTCATGCCCTTGATCTTCTCGACCTTGTCGAAGTCGATCTCGGGGAAGACGATCTGCTCGCGCAGACCCAGGGTGTAGTTGCCGGCGCCGTCGAACGCCTTGGCGCTCGTGCCCCGGAAGTCGCGGACGCGCGGGAGGCCGAGCGTGACCAAGCGGTCCAAGAATTCCCACATGCGCTCGCGGCGCAGGGTCACCATCGCGCCGATCGGCATGCCCTGGCGGAGCTTGAAGGTCGCGATCGCCTTCTTGGCTCGCGTCACGACCGGCTTCTGACCGGTGATGGCGGTGAGCTCGGCGACCGCGGCGTCGGCGAGCTTCGGGTTCGACACGGCCTCGCCGAGGCCCATGTTGACCACGATCTTCTGCAAGCGCGGCACCTGCATGCTGCTCTTGTAGTTGAAGCGCTTCATCAGAGCCGGCACGATCTCTTTCTGGTACCGGCCGCGCAGGCGCGGTTGGTTCTCGGTGCTCATCGCTGCTTCGCCTCCGAAATTTCGGCGCCGCTCTTGGCGAGGCGCACCTTCTTGTCGCCCTTCATCGAGTACTTCACGCGCGTCGCCTTGCCCGTCGTCGGGTCCACGGGCATCACGCGCGAGAGCGGAATCGGCGCCTCGACCTCGAGGATGCCGCCGCCGCGCTGGGGCGTCGCGCGCAGGTGTCGTTTCACCTGATGCGCGCCTTCCACGATCACGGCGCCGCGCTCGTGCAGGACGCGCGTCACCTTGCCGCGCTTGCCCTTGTCGTTGCCGCGTACGATCACGACCTCGTCACCCACGGATATCCGCTGCATCACAGCACCTCCGGAGCGAGCGAGATGATCTTCATGAAGCGCTTGGCGCGAAGCTCGCGCGCCACCGGGCCGAAGATGCGGGTCCCGACCGGCTCGAGCTGGGGGTTGATCAAGACGGCGCTGTTGTCGTCGAACTTGATATAGCTGCCGTCGCTGCGGCGGTATTCGCGCTTGGTGCGAACGACGACGGCCTTCGCGGTCTCGCCCTTCTTCACCTTGCTGCCGGGCAGGGCTTCCTTGATGGCGACGACGATCACGTCGCCGAGCCCCGCGTAGCGGCGACGCGAGCCGCCCAGCACCTTGATGCACTGGACGACCTTGGCGCCGGAGTTGTCGGCGACGTCGAGGAAGGATTGCATCTGGATCATGGCGACGCCTGTGTGAGCTCCGAAGCCGGACGCTCGATGAGCCGCGCGACCCTCCAGCGCTTCTCGCGCGAGAGCGGGCGGTGCTCCTCGATCTCGACGCGATCGCCGGCCTTGAACTCGCCCTTCTCGTCGTGCGCCTTGTAGCGCTTCCGCACGCGGACGTACTTCTTGTAGACGGAGTCGCGCTTGAAGCGCACGACCTCGACCACGACGGTCTTCTGCATCTTGGCGCTCGCCACGCGGCCGATCAGACGGCGGCGGGTGCTGCCCTCCTCGTGCCCGGCGGCGGGGTTCTCGGCTTGGCTCACGGCGTGACTCCCGAAGCGGTTTCGCGCTCACCCAGGATGAGCGTGATGCGAGCGATGTCGCGCCGCGTCTTCATGAGCAGGCTCGTATCCTCGAGCTGCCCGGTGTGGTTCTTCATCCGGTAGGAAAAGAGGTCCTTCTCGAGCTGAGCGCGCAGCTCGCCGAGGTCCTCGGTGGTGCGCTCGCGCAGATCCTTGGCCTTCATGGCGTCCTCACTCTCCCAGCGTACGCGCGAGCACGCGCGTGGCGCCCGGCAACTTGGCGGCGGCCAGACGGAACGCGTCGCGCGCGTCCTTCTCCGGCACACCGGCGATCTCGAACAGTACGCGGCCCGGCTTGATCACGGCGACCCACAGCTCGACCGAGCCCTTGCCGGAACCCATGCGGACTTCGAGCGGCTTCTTGGTGACCGGCTTGTCGGGGAAAACGCGAATCCAGAGCTTGCCGGCGCGCTTCACGTGGCGCTGAATCGCCATGCGGCCCGCCTCGATCTGGCGCGCGGTGAGGCGGCAGTGCTCGACCGCCTGCAGTCCGAAATCGCCGAAGGAGATATCCGAGCCCGTCCAGGCGAGGCCGCGGTTCTTGCCCTTCTGCTGCTTGCGGAACTTCGTCCGCTTGGGTGACATCTGGGACATCGGCTACTCGCTACTCCAGGATGCGGCGCGCCTTGCGCTGAAGAACTTCGCCCTTGAAGATCCAGACCTTCACGCCGATGACGCCGTAGGTGGTGCGGGCTTCCGCCTGGCCGTAGTCGACGTCGGCGCGCAGGGTGTGGAGCGGCACGCGGCCCTCGCGGTAGCCGTCCACGCGGCCCATCTCGGAGCCGCCGAGGCGGCCGGCGCAGCGCACGCGGATGCCCTTGGCGCCGAACTTCATGGCCGTGGTCATGGCCTTCTTCATGGCGCGGCGGAACGCGATGCGGCGCTCGAGCTGCGTCGCGATGTTCTCGGCCACGAGCTGCGCGTTGGTCTCGGCCTTGCGCACCTCCTGAACGTCGATGAACACCTCGTTCTGGGTGAGCGACTGCACGCCCGGGAACTTCGTCTCGCCCTTGGCGGCGGTGTCGAGGTTACCGGTCTTGAGGATCTCGATCCCCTTGCCGCCCTTGCCGATCACCATGCCGGGGCGCGCGGTGTAGACGATGACCTTCGCCTTGTTGGCGGCGCGCTCGACCTCTACGCCCGCGACGTTCGCGTTGTAGAGGTACTCCTTCACGGCCCGCTTGATGCGGATGTCTTCGTGAAGCCACTGCACGTAGCGCTTGTCCTCGTACCACTTGCTCGTCCACGTCTTGATGACGCCGAGACGAAAGCCATAAGGGTGCGTTTTTTGTCCCATGGTTTCCTTACACGAGCCCGGCGGAGCCGAGGCGAACGAGGCCTTTCATGAGCCGCATCACCTCTCGTCCAACTCGATGAAAATATGGCTGACGCCTTTTTGAATCTGGGTGGCGCGGCCCTGAGCGCGCGGGCGCCAGCGGCGCATGTGCGAGTTCGGGCCCTTGTCGACCGCCGCGCGGCTCACGTAGAGCGCGTCGGCGTCCACGTCAGGGCGCTTCTGCTTCGCGTTGGCGAGCGCGCTCGCAAGGAGCTTGCGCACGAACGGGGCGCCGGCTTTCGGCGTGAACTCGAGGAGCTGAAGCGCCTCGGCAGCGTCGCGGCCGCGAATGAGGTTGACCACCATTCGCGCTTTGCGCGGACTGATTCGCTGAAATCTGGCTGTAGCGCTGCTGATCATGGCGACAGTTTCCCTGACCGAGACCCGTCGGCCCCCGGGGCGTGACCCTGTGTCACGCGCCTCAGACACCGCGGGGGGCGACTGGCGAACCCCGCTGGAACCGAGGTTCCCGTGAGGCCCGCAAAGGGGTGCGCTACCTAGCAGAGGGTTTTCGGGTGGGCAAGGGGAAGACGCGATTTCGTCCCATCGGCGGGGTGATCCGGTTCGATGAACGCCGGATCGAGCCCGTGGCGGCCCTGCTCGGGCGCTCAGTGAGTCCGCCGGGAGCCCAGGCTGTCCTCTGAGCTGTCCGCCGTGCGAGGGACAGCGCGAACGGGAGCTTCGAATGAATATCGACGGGTCGACTCCCCACCCCACGTGTGCCTCGAGAAGAGGTGAAAGTCTTACGCTAGGGTGTGCCGTCGGGAGGAATTCATGCGCTTGGTTTCGGTCCCCAGAGTCTTCGGCTTACTGCTCGTCACACTTTTTGCGGTCGCCTCGTGCACGGAAGCGACACGCCAGGACGACGACGATGACGACCGCGGCGGCACGTGGGTGTGCAGCGAAGCCTCCCCGACCGGCGGCTGCACCTGCGACCAGATGCGGCTGGGCAGGAACCGAGCGGTCTCGGACGAGGTGGAGGCGTGCAGCCAGTACGACTGCTGCCTGTTCAGCGACGAGACGACCGAGTCGACCGTCGCGAGCTGCGAGTGCCTCCCGTCGCAGGACTGCCTCGCCGAAGCCGCAAGCCGCCCCGGAACTCAGGTGACCCCGGTCTGCCCGCCTGGAAGCGATCCGAACGGCCGCTGCGCCGCGCCGGACGAAAACTGCC
>DASXWF010000741.1:0-2910 GCA_036503835.1 Polyangiaceae bacterium
TCAATGGATTCCCGGCGACGGCGGCGTGAATTCGGCTCAGCCTGCTTCGAGCGCCTGAATCACCGCGTCGCCCATGCCGGCGGTGGACAGCGAAGCGTCGCCGCCGCCGAGATCGCGCGTGCGCGCGCCGCGCGCGAGGGCGGCCTCCACCGCGCGCTCGATCCGCTGCGCCTCGTTCTCCAGGCCCAGGCTGTGACGCAAGAGCAGCGCGGCGCTCAAGATCGTGCCGAGCGGGTTCGCGATGCCCTTGCCCGCGATGTCCGGCGCCGAGCCGTGGATCGGCTCGTAGAGCCCGAGCTTGCCCTCGCCGAGCGAGGCGCTCGGCAGCATTCCGAGCGAGCCGGTGAGCACCGCGGCCTCGTCCGAGAGAATGTCGCCGAACATGTTCTCCGTGACGATCACGTCGAAGCTGCCCGGCGCCGTCACCAGACGCATGGCGCACGAATCGACCAGCTGGTGCTCGAGCGTCACGCCCTCGAAGCGCTTGCCGACGAGCGTCGCCTGCTCGCGCCAGAGCCGCGACGATTCGAGCACGTTCGCCTTGTCGACGGAGGTGACCTTCTTCTTGCGCCCTTTCGCGATCTCGAATGCGAGCCGCACGATGCGCTCGACCTCGAAGTCGTGATACTCGAGCGTATCCACGGCGAGCACGCCGCGGGGCGTGTCCTTCCGGTACTTCTCGCCGAAGTAGAGCCCGCCCGTGAGCTCGCGCACCACCAAGAGATCCACGCCCTCCACGAGCTGAGGCTTGAGCGGCGAGGAAGCGACGAGCTCGCGGTAGCCGCGAACCGGACGCAGGTTGGCGTACAGGCCGAGCCCGCGCCGGATCCCGAGCAAACCCATTTCGGGCCGCGTCTTGGCCGCCGGGTTGTCCCACTTCGGACCGCCGACCGCGCCGAGCAGCACCGCGTCGGCCTTCTGGCAGGCCGTGAGGGTCGCGGCAGGCAGCGCCTCGCCCGTCTCGTCGATGGCGATGCCGCCCATCAGGCAGGTCTCGAACTCCAGCTCGACCGTTCCGCGGCGCGCGACGGCTTCGAGCACGGCGCGGGCCTGAGAAACCACCTCCGGACCGACTCCGTCGCCCGGCAGAAGTACGATTTTGGCTTTCACGGGCCGCCGTACTAGCACTACTCCGCCGGGTTTCCCCGAGAAAGCTGAATTTGGGGCCGTTTTTTGGGGTGGTCTCGCTCAGTCGCAGCCGCTGCCGCGCGTCGGGCCGAGGTCGGCCCATTCGATGGCGCCGTCGGGCACGCCCCAGCGTTCGTTCGTGTACGACTCGAGGTCGATGAGTTGCTCCGCCGAGCCCTGATTGCGCGTGCAGCAGCCGTCGCAGTCGTCGTCGCCGCAGGTGTCGAGCACCGTGACGACGAGCGTCTTCGTGCCCTTGCGCAAGCAGAGGTCGTGGAGCGCAAGATCGTCGAAGTCCGGAAACGCGGCGACGATGTCGTGCTCGGCGACCCAGGCTTCCGACTTTTGCTCCTCGCACGCGGCGAACTGACCCGCCCACATGCATCCGTTGTATTCGATGCACTCCTCGCTGTTCGGATCCGGATACGAGGTGTAATTGGTCTTGTTCGCTGTCTTCCAGACGAGCGAAGGATCGTCGCACGCTCCGCTCGGAGCGCCGCCGGAAGCTTCACCCGAGGCTCCGCCCGAGCTCGGAGCGCCGCTCGAGCCCCCGCCCGACCCTCCCGTCACGGAGGCTCCCGAAGCACCGCCCGGCGCTCGCCCGGCGCCCGCGCCGGACGTTCCGGCGCCAGGGTCGCCCCCGTTCGCGTCGCCCCCCGTTCCCGCGCGCGCGCCGGCAGCGCCTGCCGCGCCGCTCCGTCCTGCAGTGGCGCCCCCGGTCCCGGTCCGCCCGCCGCTGCCCGAGGTCGCGCCGCTCCCTCCGGCCGTGCCGCTCCCTCCGGCCGTGCCGCCCGGCGATCCGGCGCCTCCCGTACTGCCGGAAGTCCCCGAGTTTCCCGCGTCGTTCGCGTCGTCCGCGCTTTCGCTCTCGGTGCAGCCCGCGAGTCCGTAGACGGGAGCGATGACCAGCAGAGCAATCCAACCGAACAGCCGGCGCCGTCGTGCCATCTCACGAGTGTACCAGCAGCGCGAATGCGCCGGCATCGTGGTCGCGGCGGAGCGGGAAAAACGAGGGCGGCCGAGCTAGAGTAGCGCGTGACATTCGGTGCGGTCTGGTTGCTTGCCGTCGGCCTCGCGATGGATGCAACTGCGGTAGCTGCTGCGCGGGGCATGGCCGTGCCGGCGATTCGCCCGCGTCACGTCTTCCTCGTGGCTGCGTTCTTCGGCGGCTCTCAGGCGCTCATGCCGGTGCTCGGCTGGCTCGTGGGCTCCAGCATCGGCCCGTTCATCCGAGCCTGGGACCACTGGGTCGCGTTCGCGCTGCTCGCGGGGATCGGCTCGAAGATGTTGTGGGAAGCACGCGAAGTGGAGGAAGCGCGGGAGCCCGTCTCGCGCGGCGAGGGCGAGCTGTTCGGCCTCAAGATCATGTGCGTGCTGGCGCTCGCCACGAGCATCGATGCGCTCGCCGCCGGCATCACGCTTCCCATGCTGGGCGCGCCGCTCGTCATTTCGGTCCTGACCATCGGGGTGACGACCGCCGTTCTCAGCGTTCTCGGCCTGGTCGCGGGCAGAAGGCTCGGGGCCGTTCTCGGGAAGCGCCTGGACGTCCTCGGCGGGCTCGTCCTGATCGGCCTCGGCCTCAAGATCCTGGCGGAGCACCTGAACGCAGCCCCTTTCGCGGGCTGATACGGCGAATGCAGTCCTG
Organism: Polyangiaceae bacterium; assembly: GCA_036503835.1. Lineage (GTDB taxonomy): Bacteria > Myxococcota_A > Polyangia > Polyangiales > Polyangiaceae > PMG-095. The sequence goes on from DASXWF010000741.1 coordinate 2,774, forward strand.
CCGTCCCCCGCCCGGCGCATCCGCTCCGCTGCCATCGTCCAGCTGAACCGGCGCTCCGGACTGTGCCGACCCCTGACAGCGCTGGAGCTTCGCGACCCCGCCCGCGGGATCAGGCTCGAGCGGAGATAGCGAAGGGG
>DASXWF010000742.1:0-2285 GCA_036503835.1 Polyangiaceae bacterium
GCTGTCCCGTGAGTCCCTGCGCCACACTCTCGAGCACGTCGAGCGCCGGCTCGCCGGCGATCTCGAGCAAGAGCGGCCCGCGCGCGGCGCTGATGGGCCGCAGCGGCATGAGCAGCTTGCAGGCGGGTGAAGCGCGCACGCGCGCCGGAGTGAGCCCGCGCACGAGCAGGGCCCCGATGCCGCCTTCCTCGACGCGGCCGCCCGCTTGCACGGCGAACACGGGCGAGTCGCCGGTCGTGCCGGCCCCCGCGATCTGAACCCCCGGGATGCCCGCCAGCGGCTCCACCGACTCCACGCCGAACGCGCGCGCTTGAGCGAACACCAGCGCCGTCGTGTTGCGGCGCTGCGTGAGCTCCGCGAGCTCCTTCGCGAGCGCGCTCGCCGCGTCGTCCGGATTGGTGGCCGCGACCACCCGCACCTCCGGGCGCCCGCCCGAGAACACGACGCCCGCCCCCGCCGACTGACCCTCGATCTCCCCGCGCTCGGAGAGCACGCCGGCGGCCGCCGCGACCAGCAGCGGAACCGAAGGCTCCGCGCGCCCCAGCGCCTCGACGACGTCGCGGGCACGCTCCGCCAGCGACCCGCTCAGAAAGACGAGTCCTCCGCTCGGCCGCCCAACGCTCCGGAGTGCGTCGAGCGCGCCACTGGCGAAGCGTGCCGGACTGTCGGCCCGGATAGCGAAGCTCACGGCGGGCGCGCCCATCGACTGCCAGGGTATGGGCCTTCTCGGCCGTCGAGCAAGGGGGGGCGACCGCCGGGCCGGAGGGGGCTTCATCGGACGTAGCCCCGGCCGTTCAGGAGGGGGTACGCTATGGGACTGGCAGTCGTGGCTCAACAGCAGGGCAGACTGGTGATGCGCTCCTACGGCGCCACCGACATCGGCAGGCGCCGCGAGGCGAATGAGGACGCATTCCTCTGCGACGACGAGCTCGGGCTCTGGGTCGTGGCGGACGGGATGGGCGGACACGCGGCGGGCGAGGTCGCCAGCCGCGAGGCGATCGACACCATCCACGGGATGGTGCGGCGCGGGAAGGAGATGCTCGGCGCCCCGCTGCCCTTCACCGAGGAGAAGGGGCGCGCGGCCTCGCGCATGCTCGAGGGTGGCGTCCAGGCGGCCACGTACATGCTGTATGCGATGGCCGAGCTCGACCGCGGCATGGCCGGGATGGGGACGACCATCAGCGCGATGATGCGCTTCGGCGACCACCTGGTCCTCGGTCAGGTAGGCGACAGCCGCATCTACCGGGTCCGTGCCAACGAGCCTCAGCAACTGACGGAAGATCACACGCTGATCGCCTGGCAGCTCAAGCAGGGCCTCATCACCGCCGACGAAGCGCGGGTCAGCCGCCAGCGGAACGTCATCACCCGCGCGGTAGGGAGTCGCGACTACGTCCAGGTCGATACGAGCCTCTGGGAGCTCGCCGTCGGCGACAGCTACCTGCTCTGCAGCGACGGTCTGCACGGCTATCTAAAGCTCGAAGAGATCCCCTCTATCCTCGCGGAAGGTGGGTCTTTTGCGGTGGCCAAGCTGATCGAGCTCGCGAACGGCCGGGGCGGCAAGGACAACATCACCGCCATGGTCGTCGAAGTCTGCTGATCCGCCTTCGCGCGGGCCGGGAGACGTGCTCCAACGCCAGGACGAAGGGCACGATTTGTTGGCCCCCCCGTGCCCGGTTCATTACCGAGGAGCACGGGCCCATGGCCTTTTCGGAGACGAACATGATGAGCGCGAGACGTGTCGGTGTCCTGATGGGTGGGACTTCTGGCGAGCGCGAGGTATCGCTCAGCTCGGGGCGCGCGGTCGCCGAGGCGCTCGAGCGCCTGGGTCACGACGTGATCCCGGTGGTGCTCGGGGAGGGAGCGGATCCCTTCGCCGCCATCGCCGAGGCCGATATCGACGTGGCGTTCCTGTCGCTGCACGGCCGGCTGGGCGAGGACGGCTGCGTCCAGGGCCTGCTCGAGCTGCTCGGCATTCCGTACACCGGGTCGAACGTGCTCTCGAGCGCGCTCGCGATGGACAAGCTCAAGGCGAAAGAGATGTTTCGCCTGCACAACGTGCCGACGCCTCCGTACTACGTGCTCTCGGCCGAGCAGGCGAAAGACCTCGACGAAGTCCACGGATCGTTCGGCTTTCCCGTGGTCGTCAAGCCGCGTCGCGAAGGCTCGAGCCTCGGCGTGGCGCGCGTGAATTCACCGAGCGAGCTGCGCGCGGCGGTGCTCGACGCGCTCGCCTACGACTCGTCGCTCCTGGTCGAACGCTTCGTCGCCGGCAAGGAGATCGCGGT
>DASXWF010000743.1:0-4401 GCA_036503835.1 Polyangiaceae bacterium
CTGCGCTTTCGCTACGTTTCGAAGGACGGGGAGGAGGGCTACCCCGGCACCGTGACGGCGCAGACGACGTACACGCTCACGAATCAGAACGAGCTCCGGGTCGAGATGGTGGCGACCACGGACAAGACCACGCTCGTCAACATGGCCCACCACAGCTACTGGAACCTCGGCGGCCACGCCTCGGGCACCATCGAGGATCACGAGCTCTCGCTGCAGGCGACCGAGTACACGCCGGGCGATCCCATGGTCCCGACGGGACAGGTGCGGAAGGTCGCGGGCACGCCGTTCGATTTCACGAGCGCCAAGCCCGTCGGCAAGGATCTGGCGAAGACCGGCGGCAATCCGGTCGGCTACGACCACAACTTCGTGGTGAGCGGCGAAGCACACCGGCTGCGACCGGTCGCGCGCCTGAAAGATCCGAAGTCGGGGCGCGTCCTGACGCTCGAAGCCGACCAGCCGGGCGTGCAGTTTTACTCGGGTAATTTCCTGGACGGCTCACTCACCGGCAAGGGCGCCAAGTACGTGAAGCACGCCGGGCTCTGCCTCGAGACTCAGAAGTTTCCCAATTCGATCAACGTCCCCGCCTGGCAGAACGAGGTCATTCTCGAGCCGGGTCAAACCTACAAGCACCTGATGATCCACAGGTTTTCGGCGGAGTAGCGCATCGCGACCAGCCTGGGACTAGATTCCCGGGCGGTTTCGACCAGGCGTCCCAAAACTCACCGCACCGAAATTCGAGACTAAGGAGATCCGCGTGACCACGAACTCTGCCCCCCGCACCCCGAAGCGATCGTTTCTGTGCTGGTCCATCGCGACCATTTCGCTCTCCGTCCTCGGCTGTAACAAGAGCGAAGCGCCGAACGGCGGCGCCGCGGCGACCGCGAGCGGAGCCGAAGCGCAGGGCGCGGCTCCCGCCGGCAAGGTGCTGAAGCTCGCGTTCGTGAGCAACGCGACGGGCGAGTTCTGGAAGATCGCCGCCGCCGGTGTTCGCGCGTACGAGAAGGAAGGCAAGGTCCAGGTCGACGTGAAGATGCCGCCGAACGGCACCGCCGACGAGCAGAACCAGATCCTCGAGAACCTCTCGAGCCAGGGCTACGACGCGATCGCGGTGAGCGCCGTCGCGCCGAACGACCAGGTGCCCATCCTGAACAAGGTCGCCGCGAAGGCGAAGCTCGTCACCATCGACTCCGACGCTCCGAAGTCGAACCGCCTGCTCTACATCGGCATGGACAACTATCTCGCCGGCAAGGCGCTCGGTCAGGAGATCGTGAAGCTGCTCCCGAACGGCGGGAAAATGGCGGTTTTCGTGGGCACGCTCGCGGCGGACAACGCCCAGCAACGCTTCAAGGGCATCCAGGACGTCGTGACCGCCGCCAAGATCGAGATCGTCGACAAGCGCGAAGACAACACCGACCGCAACAAGGCGCGCACCAACGTCGAGGACATCCTCACGGCACACAAGGACCTGAACCTCGTCGCCGGCCTCTGGTCGTACAACGGCCCGGCGATCGCCGCGGCGCTCGAGGCGAGCGGCAAGAAGGGCAAGGTGCTCGGCGCCGTGTTCGACGAAGAGGACGGCACGCTCACCGCGATCGGCTCGGACACGATCAACTGCACGGTCGTGCAGAAGCCCTTCCAGTTCGGCTACCTCGCGAGCAAGTGGATGCACGAGCTCGTGACCAAACCCGAAGCCGCGGCGGCGATTCCGGCGAGCAAGTCGATCGACACGGGCGTCGACGTGATCAACAAGGGAAACGTGGCGGACTTCAAGCAGAAGCTCGCCGAGCTGAAGAAGTAACGCCCGCCCGCCGCTCGTAAAGACTTAGCGCGAATGCCAGGAAATCCACGGTGAGTGAGTCGAAGAAAGTCCTGCTCCAGATGAGCGGGATCACCAAACGGTTTCCTGGCGTCATCGCGCTGCGCGGGGTGTCGCTCACGCTGCACGCCGGCGAGGTGCTCGCGCTGATGGGCGAGAACGGCGCCGGCAAGAGCACGCTGATGAAGGTGCTCGGCGGCGCGCACGCCCCGGACGAGGGCACGATCCTGCTCGACGGCGAGCCCATCACGCTGAACGGCGTGCGCGAGGCGAAGCGCCGCGGCATCGCGCTCATCCATCAAGAGCTGATGCTCGCGCCGAACCTGGACATCACGGCGAACATCTTCCTCGGTAACGAGAAGCGGCCGCTCGTCGCGCCGCTGCCGCGCGCGAAGCTCCACGCCGAGGCCAAGAAGCTTCTGGAACGCGTGGGACTGGATCGGCCGCCGACGACGCTGGTCGCGCGCCTCACCGCAGGCCAGATGCAAATGGTCGAGATCGCCAAGGCGCTCTCGCTGAACGCGCGCATCATCATCATGGACGAGCCGACCTCGTCGCTCGCCAAGGCCGAGTCGGAGCACCTGTTCAAGATCATCCGCCAGCTGCGCGACGACGGCATCGGCATCGTCTACATCTCGCACCGCATGGAGGAGGTGCTGGCGCTCTCCGACCGCATCACCATCATGCGCGACGGCGGCTACGTCGGCGATCTCCTGCGCGCCGACGCGACGCACGACAAGATCGTGGCGATGATGGTCGGGCGCGAGCTCAGCGGGCAGTATTTTCCCTCGCGCGAGGGCCGGAAGGCCGGCGATCCGGTGCTCAGCGTCGAGAACGTGCTCGTGCCCGGGGCGCCCGAAGGCGCTTCGTTCACGGCGCTCCGCGGCGAGATCCTCGGTTTCGCGGGGCTCGTCGGCGCGGGCCGCACCGAGTTCATGCAGACGATCTTCGGCGTGACGCCGGCGCTCGGCGGCACGATGACGCTCGAGGGCAAGCCGTTCCTTCCGCGGAGTCCACGGGACGCCATCCGGGCCGGCGTGTACCTCGCGCCCGAGGATCGCAAGCGCCACGGGCTGGTCCTGCCGATGAGCATCGCGCAGAACACGTCCCTCCCGAACATCCAGACCTACGCTCGGTTCGGCTGGCTCGACCGGGCGACGGAGACACGCGTCGCGGAGGCGGAGGTGAAGCGCCTGCGCACCAAGACCTTCGGCATCGCTCAGAAGGTCGTGAATCTCTCCGGCGGCAATCAGCAGAAGGTCGTGCTCGGCAAGTGGCTGGCGATGAACCCGCGCGTCCTGATTCTCGACGAGCCGACGCGCGGCATCGACGTCGGCGCGAAGGCCGAAATTTACCGGCACATGGCGGCGCTCGCCGCGGAAGGCATCACGATCTTGATGGTGAGCTCGGACATGGAGGAAATCCTCGGCATGAGTGACCGCGTGGTGGTCATGCACGAACGGCGAGTGAAGGGCGTGCTGCCGCGCGAGGGTCTGACCCAAGAAAAGATCGCCACGCTCATGACCGGCAAGAAGGCCGGCGAGGGCGAAGCCCTCGCCCGACAGAGCGCATGAGTCTTGGAAGACCAGATCACGATCGGCATGAGCCGGAGACAGCCCCCGTCGAAATACGGCGAGGCCGGCGCACCCCGCCGAAGCCAACCACTGACGCGAGACTTCGCAGCATGACTCCGAAAAATCCCCATCACCGGCACGACTCGCGGCAGAACGTCGAAGCCGCCCGACATGAAACGAGGGCGGCATGAGACGCGAAGCAGGGATGACGGCGGCGCTCGCGGCCATGTGCCTGGCGCTCTACCTCTCGAACCCGGACTTTCTGGGCCAGGCGAACTCGATCAACACGCTCCGCCAGATTTCGATGCTGGGCACGTTCGCGATCGGCATCGGATTCGTGATCATCACGGGCGGCATCGACCTTTCGATCGGTTCGATCATCGGCTTGACGGGCGTCCTGATCGCGAAGTTCTCCGCGCCGGGCGGCGGCAGCATGGGGCTCTCGCTCGGAATGGGCATCACCATCGCGCTGGCGGTCGCGCTCTCGATCGGCCTGATCCAGGGCCTCCTGATCACGCGCCTCAAGCTCCAGCCGTTCATCGTGACGCTCGGCGGGATGCTCTTGATCCGTGGTGTTTCCCAGACGATCGCCGAGGGCGGCACGCTGAGCCTGATGGGCTCGCCGCTGCTCAAGCTCGGCAACGGCGGCTTCCTCCTCTACAAGGGCGAGCCGATCATCCCGTATCCGCTGCTGATCTTCCTCGCCGTCATCGGGATCGCGACCTACGTGCTGCACTTCACCGTGTACGGCCGCTACGTCTACGCCATCGGCGGCAACCGAGACGCCGCGGAGTACTCGGGCATCAACGTGCGCCGCGTCGAGGCCAGCACGTACCTGATCTCGGCGGGCACGGCCGGCGTGGCCGGCGTCTGCTACGCCGCGTACATCGGCCAGATGTCGCAGCAGGTGGGCATCGCCTACGAGCTTTACGCGATCGCGGCGGCGGTGCTCGGCGGCTGCTCGCTGCGCGGCGGCGAGGGCACCGTGCTCGGCGTGGTGATCGGTTCGGC